>NZ_JBFTML010000001.1:0-177281 GCF_056396925.1 Pseudomonas sp. 05N433
CTTATCAACTCCTTCTGGCTTCGATGAACTGAAGCGTAACCGCTGTCGAAAACTGCGTAACTCGTTGTTTACCAAGGAGTTTTCCGTTTCGACTGCGCCGGAAGTGGGGCGAATTATAGACGTCCAGGATCTGCCGTCAACCTCTAATTTCACATTTCTGTCATATCGGTCAAAACAGCCCGAAAACACAAAGGCCGACCTCAAGAGGTCGGCCTTCTGCCCTTCTACTTACAAGCTAGGGAATGCGAATTGCGAAGCTTCATGGCTTGCCCGTTGCGGCCAGCGCTGGGTAATAGCCTTGCGACGCGTATAGAACCGCACGCCATCCGGGCCATAAGCATGCAGATCGCCGAACAGCGAACGCTTCCAGCCGCCAAAGCTGTGATACGCCACTGGCACCGGCAACGGTACGTTGACGCCGACCATACCCACTTCGATCTCATCGCAGAACAACCGCGCCGCTTCCCCATCACGGGTAAAGATGCAGGTGCCATTGCCATACTCGTGATCATTGATCAGTTGCATCGCCTCTTCCAGGCTGTTGACCCGGACGACGCACAGCACCGGCCCGAAGATCTCTTCTTTATAGATGCGCATCTCTGGCGTGACGTTATCGAACAGGCAGCCACCCAGGAAGAAGCCGTCCTCATGACCGGCCACGCTCAGACCACGACCGTCCACCACCAGCTTCGCACCGGCGCCTACGCCGTCTTCAACATAACCGCTGACCTTGTCCCGCGCCTGACCGGTGACCAGAGGCCCCATGTCCAGGCCACAAGTTGTACCAGCGCCGATTTTCAGTGCCTTGATCTGCGGTGTCAGTTTGGCCACCAACGCATCCGCCACCTGGTCACCGACACACACGGCCACCGAAATCGCCATGCAGCGCTCACCGCACGAACCGTAAGCGGCGCCCATCAACGCGCTGACCGCGTTATCCAGATCCGCATCCGGCATCAATACCGCATGGTTCTTCGCCCCGCCCAGCGCCTGGACGCGTTTGCCGCGCTTGGTGCCTTCGGCGTAGATGTATTCGGCAATCGGCGTCGAACCGACGAAGCTCAACGCTTTGACTTCCGGCGCTTCAATCAGTGCGTCCACTGCGGCCTTGTCGCCATGCACCACACTCAGCACGCCTTTCGGCAGGCCGGCTTCCAGTAACAATTGAGCGATCAGCAGCGTGGAGCTTGGATCGCGCTCAGACGGCTTGAGGATAAAGCAGTTGCCACAGACGATCGCCAACGGATACATCCACAGCGGCACCATGGCCGGGAAGTTGAACGGGGTAATGCCGGCCACTACGCCCAATGGCTGGAAATCCGACCAGGCATCGATGTTCGGCCCGACATTACGGCTGTACTCACCCTTGAGGATTTCTGGTGCCGCGCACGCGAACTCGACGTTCTCGATCCCGCGCTTCAATTCACCGGCAGCATCTTCCAGGGTCTTGCCGTGTTCTTCGCTGATCAGTTGTGCGATGCGGGATTCGTTCTGTTCCAGCAGTTGCTTGAAACGGAACATCACCTGAGCGCGCTTGGCCGCTGGCGTATTGCSCCAGGCCGGGAACGCAGCCTTGGCCGAGTCGATGGCTTTCTGAATGGTTTCGCGGCTGGCCAACGGCAGCTTGTGGATAACCTGGCCGGTGGACGGGTTGAACACATCGGCCGTGCGACCGTCTTCGGTCACCAGTTCGCCATTGATCAAATGCGGGATGAGGCTCATGCGGGGCTCCTGAAATTGTCCACAGGCGTCCTTTGAAAGGACGCCTTTATATAGAAGAGGGAATCAGTCGATCTTGTTCAGCACTTCGCCGACTGCATCGAACAGACGATCAAGGTCCTGCGGCTTGCTGTTGAAGGTTGGGCCGAACTGCAGGGTGTCGCCGCCGAAGCGCACGTAGAACCCGGCTTTCCACAGCGCCATGCCAGCTTCGAACGGACGCACGATGGCATCGCCGTCGCGAGGTGCAATCTGGATCGCACCGGCCAACCCGTAGTTGCGAATGTCGATGACGTTCTTGCTGCCCTTCACACCGTGCAGTGCGTTTTCGAAATGCGGTGCGACTTCGGCCACGCTCTGCACCAGGTTTTCCTTTTGCAGCAGGTCGAGTGCCGCCAGGCCTGCGGCGCAAGCCACCGGGTGCGCGGAATAGGTGTAGCCGTGCGGGAATTCCACCGCGTACTCAGGCGTCGCCTGGTTCATGAAGGTCTGGTAGATCTCGGAGCTGGCAATCACCGCGCCCATCGGGATCGCGCCGTTGGTGACTTGCTTGGCAATACACATCAGGTCCGGAGTGACACCAAAGCTGTCGGCACCGAACATCGAACCGGTACGACCGAAACCGGTGATCACTTCGTCGAACACCAGCAGGATGTTGTGCTGATCGCAGATCTCGCGCAGACGTTTGAGGTAACCCTGCGGCGGAACCAGCACGCCAGCGGAGCCGGCCAATGGCTCGACGAATACCGCTGCGATGTTCGAGGCATCGTGCAGTTCGATCAACTTGAGCAATTCATCCGCCAGCGCGATACCACCCTGCCCCGGCATGCCACGAGTGAAAGCATTGCTCGCCAACAAGGTGTGCGGCAGATGATCGACATCCATCATCGCCTGACCGAACAGTTTGCGGTTGCCGTTCACGCCGCCGAGGCTGGTGCCGGCGATGTTCACGCCGTGATAACCACGAGCGCGGCCGATCATCTTGGTCTTGGTCGCCTGGCCTTTCAGGCGCCAGTAGGCACGCACCATTTTCACCGCGGTATCTGCACATTCGGAACCCGAATCGGTGAAGAACACGTGATTCAGATTGCCCGGGGTCAGGTCGGTGATTTTCTCGGCCAACTGGAACGACAGCGGGTGACCGTACTGGAAGCCCGGCGAGTAATCGAGAGTGCCCAATTGCTTGGCCACCGCCTCCTGGATTTCCTTGCGGGTGTGCCCGGCGCCGCAGGTCCACAGACCCGAGAGCGAATCGTAGACCTTGCGGCCCTTGTCGTCTGTCAGCCAACTGCCCTCGGCCGCCACGATCAGGCGCGGGTCGCGCTGGAAATTGCGGTTCGCGGTGTAGGGCATCCAGTGAGCGTCAAGCTTGAGCTGGCTGGCCAGGGAAGTCGGGGCGTTTTCAGGCACGTTCATGGGCAAAACCTCGCAGGGCAAAATAAGCGGCGTGGAGATCAAAAGCGTTCTTGCAGCTAAATTGCCACGGGGATAAAGTCGATGAAATCCAACTTTTCTAACCTTCAGTCAGACCCGGACTAAACTATGAGTACCCGTCGCCCCGATCCGCTGGCGCAAGTCAGTGACTTTGATATCCGCCTGCTGCGGATTTTTCGCAGCGTGGTGGAGTGTGGCGGCTTCTCCGCGGCGGAATCGGTGCTGGGTATCGGTCGCTCGGCCATCAGCCAGCAAATGAGCGATCTGGAGCAACGCCTGGGGCTGCGCCTGTGCCAGCGAGGTCGCGCGGGGTTTTCCCTGACCGAAGAAGGCCGTGAGGTCTACCAATCTGCGTTGCAGCTATTAAGTGCGCTGGAAAGTTTCCGCACCGAGGTCAACGGCCTGCACCAACACTTGCGCGGCGAATTAACCATCGGCCTGACCGACAACCTGGTCACCCTGCCCCACATGCGCATCACCCACGCCCTGGCCCAATTGAAGGAACGCGGCCCCGACGTGCAGATCCAGATCCGCATGATTGCGCCCAATGAAGTCGAACAAGGCGTGCTCGACGGTCGCTTGCATGTCGGCGTGGTGCCGCAAGCCAGCGCGTTGTCGGGGCTGGAGTATCAGCCGCTCTACAGCGAACGCTCGCTGCTGTATTGCGCGGTCGGCCATCCGCTGTTCTATGTCGACGACAAACAACTGGATGATGAGCGCCTCAACAGCCAGGACGCCATCGCCCCGACCTTCCGTTTGCCCGCCGAGATTCAGGCCCATTACCAGGCGCTCAATTGCACCGCCAGTGCGTCGGATCGCGAGGGCATGGCCTTTCTGATCCTGACCGGGCGCTACATTGGTTACCTGCCGGATCACTACGCCAGCCTCTGGGTGCAGCAAGGCCGTTTGCGTGCACTGAAACCCAAGGCACGTTTTTATGACCTGAGCCTGGCATCGGTTACACGCAAGGGCCGTCGCCCGCATCTGGTTCTGGAGAGTTTTTTGGAGAGTCTGGCGGCGACTCGCTGAAAGCTTGTGGGAGCGGTGCCCAAGGTTTTATCGCCATAGGACTTGTCTGAGGCCCGTGGGTGCGCTATCAACGCATCTGGTTGCACCCATCTACCTGTTCGGAAGTGCCTATGACCTTTGAAGTCCCAGCCCACGGCGGCAAACCCGCCGGCCGCATTCGTCAGAAGAACGAAGAGACCATCATCAAAGCCGCCGAAGACGAGTTCGCCCGTCACGGGTTCAAAGGCACCAGCATGAACACCATCGCGCAGAAAGCCGGGTTGCCCAAAGCGAATCTGCATTACTACTTCACCAACAAACTCGGTTTGTACGTGGCGGTGCTGAGTAACATCCTTGAATTGTGGGACAGCACCTTCAATACCCTGACCGTCGAGGACGATCCGGCAGAAGCATTGACGCGATACATTCGCGCCAAAATGGAATTCTCCCGGCGCCAGCCACAAGCTTCGCGGGTCTTCGCCATGGAGGTCATCAGCGGCGGTGATTGCCTGACCGAGCATTTCAACCAGGACTACCGCACCTGGTTTCAAGGTCGGGCCGCGGTATTCCAGGCGTGGATCGACGCCGGCAAAATGGACCCGATCGACCCGGTGCACCTGATTTTCCTGCTGTGGGGCAGCACCCAGCATTACGCCGACTTTGCCACGCAGATCTGCCGTGTCACCGGGCGCACCAAGTTGACCAAGCAAGACATGGAAGACGCCGGCAGCAACCTGATTCGCATCATTCTCAAAGGCTGCGGCCTGACGCCGGCTATTTAAGACACCCATGCCTTTTACCCTCAGCGATTTTTGCGAATACCGCGAAGAGATTCGCAAGAGCCGCTTCATCGCCCTCGCCGCGCCGATCGCCAGCGCAGCCGATGCCCAGGCGTTCATCGAGCAACACAGTGATTTGAACGCCTCGCACAATTGCTGGGCCTGGAAGCTCGGCGATCAATACCGCAGCACTGACGATGGCGAACCCGGTGGCACCGCTGGCCGGCCGATCCTTGCGGCGATTGAAGCGCAGGATTGCGATCAGGTCGCGGTCGTAGTGATCCGCTGGTATGGCGGCATCCAGTTGGGCACCGGCGGCCTCGCCCGAGCGTACGGCGGCAGTGCCAACAAATGCCTGCAAGGGGCACCGAAAGTCGAGTTGATCAGTCGGGTGCCGGTCAGTTGTGCCTGTGCATTTGGCGAGTTGGCGTTGGTGAAGCTTCGGGTCGCGGAGCTGGGTGGTTTGGTGGTGGAGGAAACCTTCACGGCCAATGGTGTGGAACTGCAATTGGCGATTGGCGACGGGCAGATAAGTACGCTGCAAACGCAGCTGGCGGACTTAAGTCGCGGGCGTATTTTGTTGCAGCGTTAAGATCAAAAGATCGCAACCTTCGGCAGCTCTACGCGCCTGTGGCCGCTGCGATCTTTTGGGGCACCCCGATTTTCTTTGCTCTCGACACTTGCCCACATCTGCTGTGCACCCGGCTGTGGATAACCTGAGCACATTCTGCTGTAACCCTTCTGTCATGCGGCTTTGCGGGCTTTGCTCATTTTTCGTCCAACTCGCCATCCGCGACGTTTATTCCACGTAAAAACAATCAGTTAGAGTGGTTTATCGCCATTAGAAGAAAGCCCCTCGGTGCTTATGCCCACACGGTCGGCTTGCGCACAGATACTGTGGAACAAGCTGTGGATAACCCGTTCATGGCTGGCGCAGCCCCATGCCTGACAATGCCTGCAGCTTATTGCTCGTTTTTTGACCAATTGATCGCGCGCAAAACCGGAGCCTGATCCAAAACCTTGCCCTCAAGTGGTGCCTCTCCAGGAGTTGGAATAGGTCGAGGCAGCGTCCGCAACGGCTGTGCCAACAGGCTTTTGCCGATTTCCTGACTCAATGGCCAGGAAATTGCTTTATCCACAGGCATATCCTTTTGCGACCCGAGCCTGTCATGTCCAACCCTGCGCCTCCCCCCGATCAAACACCCCGCCTGCAATTGCGCAGAATCAGCAAACGTTACCCCGGTTGCCTGGCCAACGATGCCATCGACTTGAGCATTGCGCCCGGTGAAATCCACGCCCTGCTCGGCGAAAACGGTGCGGGCAAAAGTACCCTGATGAAGATCATCTACGGCGTCACACACGCCGACTCAGGGGAGATGATCTGGCAGGGCCAGCGCGTGACCATGCGCAATCCGGCCCAGGCCCGCAGCCTCGGGATCGGCATGGTGTTCCAGCATTTCTCGCTGTTCGAAACCCTGAGCGTGGCGCAGAACATCGCCTTGGCGATGGGCGCTGCGGCCGGTACGCCGAAGCAGCTTGAACCGAAAATCCGCGAGGTGTCCCAACGCTATGGCATGGCGCTGGAACCGGAGCGACTGGTCCACAGCCTGTCCATCGGCGAGCGTCAGCGGGTGGAAATCATTCGCTGCCTGATGCAGGACATCCGCCTGCTGATTCTCGATGAACCGACGTCGGTACTGACCCCGCAAGAGGCCGACGAATTGTTCATCACGTTGCGCCGACTGGCCGCCGAGGGCTGCAGCATTCTGTTCATCAGCCACAAGCTCGGCGAAGTGCGCGCGCTGTGCCACAGCGCCACGGTGTTGCGCGGCGGACGAGTGGCCGGGCATTGCGTGCCGGCCGAGTGTTCGGACCGGCAACTGGCGCAGTTGATGGTCGGTGAAGCCGCTGAGCTGATTACTGACTATCCGAAGGTCAGGGGGGCTGACGCGTTTCTGAACGTGACCGGATTGTCCTGGTACAACCCGGACCCGTTCGGCTGCTCGCTCAAGGACATTGATCTCGAGGTGCGCAGCGGTGAAATCGTCGGTATCGCCGGGGTGGCCGGCAATGGCCAGGATGAGTTGCTGGCCTTGCTCAGCGGTGAAGAACAGCTACCGAGGAATGACGGCGCTACGATCTGTTTCGCCGGGCAACCGGTGGCGCACCTGCGGCCGGATGCACGACGCAAACTCGGCCTGGCCTTCGTCCCCGCCGAGCGTCTGGGCCATGGCGCGGTACCGGAACTGAGCCTGGCGGATAACGCCCTGCTCACCGCATTTCAACAAGGGCTGGTCAGCAATGGATTGATCCAGCGCAGCAAAGTCGAGGCACTGGCCGAAGACATCATCCGCCGCTTCGGGGTCAAGACACCCGATGCCCAGGCACCGGCTCGCAGCCTGTCTGGTGGCAACTTGCAGAAATTCATCCTCGGCCGGGAAATCCTTCAGCAACCCAGGTTGTTGGTGGCCGCGCACCCGACCTGGGGCGTGGACGTCGGCGCCGCCGCAACCATTCACCGAGCACTGATTGCCTTGCGCGACGCTGGCGCGGCGATCCTGGTGATCTCCGAAGACCTCGACGAACTGTTCCAGATCAGCGATCGCCTCGGCGCCCTGTGTGGCGGCCGGCTGTCGGCACTGCAAGCCACCGTCGACACCCGCCTGATCGATGTCGGCGGCTGGATGGCCGGCCAGTTCGATGCACCCCAATCACCTGCACCCGTAACGTTTTAACGGAGTTTCACATGCTGCTTTCTCTCGAATCCCGTGGCCAGCAATCGCGCCTGATGTTGTGGTGCTCGCCGTTGCTGGCGGCTGTGTTGACCCTGGGCTGTGGCTCATTATTGTTTATCGCGCTGGGCCACGACCCGTTGCTGACCTTGCACACCTTGCTGATTGCACCGATCAGCGACCTGTACGGGGTCTCTGAGTTGTTGGTCAAAGCATTGCCGATTCTGCTCTGTGCATTGGGCCTGGCAGTGGCGTATCAGGCACGGATCTGGAACATCGGCGCCGAAGGTCAGTTGCTGCTCGGCGCCTTGGCCGGCAGTGCATTGGCGGTGAACATCATCGACCTGCAAAGCCGTTGGGCACTGGTGTTGATCCTGCTCACCGGCACCCTGGCCGGTGCCGCATGGGCCGGGCTGACGGCATGGTTGCGCACACGCTTCAACGCCAATGAAATCCTCACCAGCATCATGCTCAATTACATCGCGTTGAACCTGCTGCTGTTCTGCGTCCACGGGCCGCTGAAGGACCCGGCCGGGTTCAACTTTCCGGAGTCGGCGATGTTTGGCGATGCCAGTCGTTTGCCGTTGTTGATGGAGGACGGTCGGGTCCATGCGGGCGTGTATTTCGCCTTGCTCGCGCTGGTTGCGGTGTGGGTGTTGTTGCAGAAGAGCTTTGTCGGTTTCCAGATCAAAGTGCTCGGGCTGGACAAGCGCGCGGCGGGTTTTGTCGGCTTTCGCGAGAAGCGGCTGATCTGGCTGGCGCTGTTGATCAGCGGTGGCCTGGCGGGGCTGGCCGGGGTTTGCGAAGTCACCGGGCCCATCGGCCAACTGGTGCCGCAGGTTTCGCCGGGTTATGGCTATGCGGCGATCACCGTGGCGTTTCTCGGGCGGCTGAATCCCATCGGCATTCTGTTTTCCAGCCTGTTGATGGCGCTGCTGTACATCGGTGGCGAAAGCGCGCAGATGAGCATGAACCTGCCGCAAGCCATCACTCAATTGTTCCAGGGGATGATGCTGTTTTTCCTGCTGGCCAGTGACGTGCTGATTCTCTACCGACCACGTTTGAACCTGCGCTGGGTACGGCGCACCTCGACCACCGCCGTACAAGCAGGAGCCTTGTGATGGATATCGATCTGCTGAGCAATATTCTCTATGCCATGGTGCGCTGCGGCACACCGCTGTTATTGGTGGCGTTGGGCGAGTTGATCTGCGAGAAGAGCGGCGTCCTCAATCTTGGGCAGGAAGGCATGATGCTGTTTGGGGCGGTGATCGGTTTTATCGTCGCCCTGAACAGCGGCAACCTCTGGCTCGGCGTGTTGCTGGCGATGTTCGCCGGGATGCTGTTGTCGTCACTGTTCGCCCTGGTAGCGCTGGTGTTCAACGCCAACCAGGTGGCGACAGGGTTGGCATTGACGATCTTCGGCGTGGGCCTGTCGACCTTCGTTGGCGCTGCGTGGGTCGGCAAACCGTTGGCGGGTTTCGAGCCGCTGGCGATTCCTTATCTGAGTGAAATTCCGCTGATCGGGCGGATGCTGTTTGCCCAGGACCTGCTGGTGTATCTGTCGTTTGCCCTGTTTGCGCTGGTGGCCTGGGTGATTGTGAGAAGTCGCGTCGGGTTGATTATTCAGGCGGTCGGCGAAAGCCCGGACGCCGCCAGTGCAATGGGCTTGCCGGTGTTGCGCGTGCGTACGCTGGCGGTGCTGTTTGGCGGGGCGATGGCGGGGTTGGCGGGGGCATATTTGTCCCTGGCCTATACGCCGATGTGGGCAGAGAACATGAGCGCCGGTCGCGGCTGGATTGCCCTGGCGCTGGTGGTGTTTGCCAGTTGGCGAGTGTGGCGGTTGCTGCTTGGAGCGTATCTGTTCGGTCTCGCCAGCATCCTGCATTTGGTGGCGCAGGGGTTGGGGCTGGCGATTGCGTCGAGTCTGCTGGCGATGCTGCCGTATGTCGCGACCATTGTGGTGTTGGTGCTGCTGTCCCGGGATGCCGTGCGCACACGATTGTATGCGCCGGTGTCGTTGGGGCAGCCGTGGCGGGCGGGGCATTAAATGGTGGCCCGCGAAGGCGTCCGAACAGGCAACGCTTGGGCCACACCCCACATCAGTTCAAAGAACAGGAAAATCACCAATAGCGAACTCGCCCCACGGGCCAGCGCATAAGCCTGCCAGGCCGAAAACAGAAACCTCCCCACCGCGTCATATCGCCCAAACATCTGCTGCGGATCGCGAATCCGCAGCACGGCCCATACGCACACAATCGAGCCCAACAGATTCGCCATCAACATGTGCACCGGCTCGAACGGCGGTCACGGCAAAAACCGCACTCATCATCGGCGCCTCCCGGGGTCTGGGCCTCGGTCTGGTGAAAACCCTGCTGGCCGACGGCTGGCAAGTCACCGCCACCGTGCGCAACCCGCAGAGCGCCGAAGTCTTGCAGGCGTTAGGCAAGGTACGGATCGAAAAACTCGACATGGACGACCAGCAAGCGGTCATCGCCCTCAGCCAACAGCTCAAGGGCGAAGTCTTCGACCTGTTGTTCGTGAATGCCGGTGTCAAGGGGCCAGAGGTCCAGACGCCGGGTGGCGCGACCCTGGCCGAGGTCGGTCAATTGTTCTTCACCAACGCCGTGGCGCCGATCAACCTGGCCCAGCGCTTCGTCGCGCAGATTCGTGAAGGCAGCGGCGTGCTGGCGTTCATGAGTTCGGTGCTGGGCAGCGTGACCATGCCCGACGCGCCGGAGCTGGCGCTGTACAAGGCCAGCAAAGCGGCGCTGAACTCGATGACCAACAGCTTCGTCACGCAATTGGGCGAACAGAAACTCACCATGCTGTCGCTGCACCCGGGCTGGGTAAAGACCGACATGGGTGGCGAAGGTGCCGACATCGATGTGGAAACCAGCACCCGCGGGCTGATCGATCAGGTGAATGCGTATGCCGGCAAGGGCGGGCATCATTTTGTGAACTACCGGGGTGAAACCATTCCCTGGTAACACTCCCCCCTGTGGGAACTGGCTTGCCCGGCTCCCACAGGCTTTTGCATCGTCTGGTCGCGTGAGGCTTGCCCGCAACACGGTTTTGTTCGAAACTCCGCACCTCGCCCCCCGCGGCGACCCTGGATCAGCAGACAGGGCAACACTGAGCTGGCAACCCTGAACCCCACTTTCAGAGGAGCCGGCCACTATGCCTGCGACCCGTACCTGGTTAAAAAATCCCCTCGCCATTTTCACGGCCAACGCGCTCGATGCCCGTGGCGGTCTGGTGCTGCAAGACGGTTTGATCGTCGAAGTGCTCGGCGTCGGCCAGCAACCGTCAGCACCCTGTGGACAAGTCTTTGATGCCCGCGAACATGTGATCTTGCCGGGGCTGATCAACACCCATCACCACTTCTATCAAACCCTGACCCGCGCCTGGGCGCCGGTGGTCAATCAGCCATTGTTCCCGTGGTTGAAAACCCTCTATCCGGTCTGGGCCCGGCTCACGCCGGAAAAACTCGCCCTCGCCACCAAAGTCGCCTTGGCCGAGTTGCTGCTGTCTGGCTGCACCACCGCGGCCGATCACCATTACCTGTTTCCTGAAGGCCTGGAAAATGCGATCGACGTGCAGGTCGAGAGTGTCCGCGAACTGGGCATGCGCGCCATGCTCACTCGCGGTTCAATGAGCCTTGGTGAAAAAGACGGGGGGCTGCCGCCGCAGCAAACTGTCCAGGAAGGCGAAGTGATTCTCGCCGACAGCCAACGCTTGATTGCCGAGTACCACGAACGGGGTGACGGCGCGCAAATCCAGATCGCTTTGGCGCCCTGCTCGCCATTTTCAGTAACCCCGCAAATCATGTCTGCCAGCGCCGAACTGGCAAACACCCTCGACGTGCGCCTGCACACTCACCTGGCCGAAACCCTCGATGAAGAAGACTTCTGTCTGCAACGCTTCGGCCTGCGTACCGTGGATTATCTGGACAGCGTCGGCTGGCTCGGCCCACGCACCTGGCTGGCCCACGGCATTCATTTCAACCCCGACGAAATCGCCCGCCTCGGCGCGGCCGGCACCGGTATTTGCCATTGCCCGAGTTCGAACATGCGCCTGGCTTCAGGGATTTGCCCAACCATCGAGTTGACCGACGCTGGCGCGTTGCTGGGCCTGGGCGTGGACGGTTCGGCGTCCAACGACGCCTCGAACATGATGCTCGAAACCCGACAGGCGCTGTACATCCAGCGTCTGCGTTATGGCGCAGAGAAGATCACCCCGGAACGCGTACTGGGCTGGGCCACCAAGGGCTCGGCGCAGTTGCTCGGGCGCAGCGACATCGGCGAACTGGCGGTGGGCAAGCAAGCGGATCTGGCGCTGTTCAAACTGGATGAACTGCGCTTCTCCGGCAGCCATGATCCGGTGTCGGCGCTGCTGCTGTGCGGCGCGGACCGGGCAGACCGGGTGATGATCGGCGGCAAGTGGCGGGTGATCGAGGGGCAAGTCGAGGGGCTGGATCTGAAAGGGTTGATTGCCGATCACAGCCAGGCGGCTCGGCAGTTGATCGCCGGCGTCTAAGTCGACGCAGACCTATTGCGGGAGACACTCGCACCAGCGGATGGCGTGAATTCGCGAGGGTGCACCGGGATGGTTCTGTGGTGGTCGTTAGGGCCCCTTCGCGGGCAAGCCTCGCTCCTACAGGAATTGTGCCTATCGCGGGATTGGGTGCAACGCAAAACCTGTAGGAGCGAGGCTTGCCCGCGAATGCCGTTATGCGGCCCCGGATTTTGTTGTCCTGTTGGTCAGCAATTTGCATTGACCCGGTACACCTCACAACAAAATGGAGTTCCAGTTCATGCACAAACGTCCGTTGAAGCAGCTGCTTTGCGCTGTCGCCGCAGCCATCGGTCTGAGCGCCAGCCTGACCGCCAGTGCTGCCGCCCCGCTGAAAGTCGGCTTCGTCTATATCGGCCCGATCGGTGATCACGGCTGGACGTATCAGCATGAACAGGGGCGCAAGGCGCTGGCGGAGAAGTTCGGTGACCAGATCACCACCAACTACGTGGAGAACGTCGCCGAAGGCGCCGATGCCGAGCGGGTGATCCGCAACATGGCCAAGGACCAGTACGACCTGATCTTCACCACGTCTTTCGGCTATATGAACCCGACCCTGAAAGTTGCCAAGCAATTTCCCAAGGTGACCTTCGAACACGCCACAGGCTACAAGCAGGACAAGAACCTCGGCACTTACCTGGCACGCACTTACGAGGGCCGCTACGTCGGCGGTTTCCTTGCGGCGAAGATGACCAAGACCAAGAAAATCGGCTACGTCGCTTCCTTCCCGATTCCAGAAGTGATCCGCGACATCAACGCCATCCAGCTGGCCCTGAACAAGTACAACCCGGGCACCGAGATCAAAGTGGTGTGGGTCAATTCCTGGTTCGATCCGGGCAAGGAAGCCGACGCCGCCAATGCGCTGATCGAYCAGGGCGTGGACGTGGTGTTCCAGCACACCGACAGCCCGGCGCCGATCCAGGCGGCAGAACGGCGTGGCGTGTATGCAGTCGGTTATGCATCGGACATGGCGCACTTCGGGCCGAAAGCGGTGTTGACGTCTATCGTCAACGACTGGGGCCCGCACTACATTCAGGCGACCCAAAGTGTGCTCGACCATGCATGGAAATCCCAGGATTACTGGGGCGGTTTGCAGGAAGGCACGGTTGAGCTGCCAATCAGCGACCTGGTGCCGGCCGCAGTGAAAACCGAAGCCGAGCAGATCATTGCCGACATCAAGAGCGGCGCGTTGCATCCGTTCACCGGGCCGATCAAGGATCAGGCCGGCGTGGAGAAAATCCCGGCGGGCGTGAGCGCGACCAATGCGCAACTGGCGTCGATGAACTACTACGTGGAAGGCATGAAGGCCGAGATGCCGAAGTAATTCCGGTCAGGAACACAAAACCCTGTGGGAGCGGGCTCGCTCCCACATAACAGCTCATCTGCTGGATGCAGGACTTCGCATGAACCGACTCCCGATCATCGACATCGCCCCGCTCTACAGCGATGACGCTCAAGCCTGGCAATCGGTCGCCACAGACATGGACCGCGCCTGCCGCGAATGGGGCTTTTTCTATATCAAGGGCCACCCGATCTCCCCGTCGCGCATCGAGGCCGTGCTCGACCATGCCCAACGCTTCTTCGCCCTGCCCGCCGCCGAAAAACTCAAGATCGACATCACCCGGACCCGCCACCACCGCGGCTATGGCGCCATCGCCACCGAACAACTCGACCCGAGCAAACCCAGCGACCTGAAAGAAACCTTCGACATGGGCCTGCACCTGCCCGCCGATCATCCCGAGGTGCTGGTGGACAAACCCCTGCGCGGCCCCAACCGTCATCCGTCGATGCCCGGTTGGGAAGCGCTGATGGAGCAACACTACGTCGACATGCAAGCACTCGCGCAAACCCTGCTGCGGGCCATGACCCTGGCATTGGGCATCGAGCGTGACTTCTTCGATAGCCGTTTCAAAGAGCCGGTCAGCGTGCTGCGGATGATTCATTACCCGCCACGTCACACGGCCAGCTCCTGCGATCAGCAAGGCGCCGGCGCCCACACCGATTACGGCTGCATCACCCTGCTCTACCAGGACGCCGCTGGCGGTTTGCAAGTGCGCAACGTAAAAGGCGAATGGATCGATGCACCGCCGATCGAAGGCACGTTCGTGGTCAACCTCGGCGACATGATGGCGCGCTGGAGCAACGACCGTTACCTGTCGACGCCACATCGGGTGATCAGCCCGCTGGGAGTGGATCGGTACTCGATGCCGTTCTTTGCCGAGCCACACCCCGACACCCCCATCGAATGCCTGCCCGGTTGCCAGGACGAACAGCATCCGGCGAAGTATCCGGCCACCACTTGCGCCGAATTCTTGCTCTCGCGCTTTGCCGACACCTACGCTTATCGACGGGAACAGGAAGCCGTGTAATGAACCGGCTGGTCAGGTTTTACTCATTGTTTCGGCGGGCATCTGTAGAATGCCCCCATTGCACTTGATGAGATTTCAAAAATGTACGACTGGCTGAACGCTCTGCCCAAGGCAGAATTGCACTTGCACCTGGAAGGTTCGCTGGAGCCTGAGCTGCTGTTCGCCCTGGCCGAACGCAACAAGATCGCCCTGCCGTGGAACGACGTCGACACCCTGCGCAAGGCCTACGCCTTCAACAACCTGCAAGAGTTTCTCGACCTGTATTACCAGGGCGCCGATGTGCTGCGCACCTCCCAGGATTTCTACGACCTGACCTGGGCCTACCTGTTGCGCTGCAAGGAACAGAACGTGATTCACACCGAACCGTTCTTCGACCCGCAAACCCACACCGACCGTGGCATCCCGTTCGAAGTGGTGCTCAACGGCATCGCCGCCGCATTGAAAGATGGCGAGCAGCAACTGGGGATCACCAGCGGTTTGATCCTCAGCTTCCTGCGCCACTTGAGCGAAGACGAAGCGCAGAAAACCCTCGACCAGGCGCTGCCGTTCCGTGATGCATTCGTGGCCGTGGGCCTGGACAGCTCTGAAATGGGCCACCCGCCGAGCAAGTTCCAGCGCGTATTTGACCGTGCCCGCCACGAAGGCTTCCTGACCGTGGCCCACGCCGGTGAAGAAGGCCCGCCCGAGTACATCTGGGAAGCCCTCGACCTGCTGAAAATCCAGCGCATCGACCACGGCGTGCGCGCCATCGAAGACGAGCGCTTGATGCAGCGGATCATCGATGAGCAGATCCCGCTGACGGTGTGCCCGTTGTCGAACACCAAGCTCTGCGTGTTTGATCACATGTCCCAGCACAACATCCTCGACATGCTCGAACGCGGCGTGAAGGTCACGGTGAACTCCGATGATCCGGCGTACTTCGGTGGCTATGTCACCGAGAACTTCCACGCGCTGTACACCGATCTGGGCATGACCCAGGATCAGGCCAAGCGTCTGGCGCAGAACAGCCTGGATGCGCGGTTGATGAAACCTTAAAGGTCACCCGATAAACCTGTAGGAGCGGGCCAGCCCGCTCCTACAGGTTCGGTGATTAACTGATGATCACCGGCTCGCTCAATTCTTCCAATGTCTTGCCCCGGGTTTCCATCCCGAAGATCCACACCACTGCCGCCGCAATCGCAAAGCACATCGCCCCCAACGCAAACACCCCGCCCTGCCCCGTCATCGGGAACACCAGCCCGGTCACCATTGGCCCGAGCAGCGAACCCACGCGGCCGATGGCCGAAGCGAACCCCGAGCCCGTGGCCCGTGCCGACGTCGGGTACAACTCCGGGGTGTAGGTGTAGAGCACCGCCCACATGCCGAACAGGAAGAACTGCATCAGCAGCCCCGATGTGATCAACAGGCTGACGTTGCCGCCGAACACCGCGCTCTGACCATAAAGAAACGCCATCACCCCGCCGCCGAGCAAGGTCACGACGCACACCGGTTTGCGCCCCCAACGCTCCACCAGCCAGGCGGCCATGAGGAACCCGGGAATCCCGCCGAGGGAAATCAGCACCGTGTAATACACCGACTGGGTCACGGCGAAACCCGACTGTTGCAGCAGCGCACTGAGCCAGGACGTCAGGCCATAGAAACCCAGCAAGGCGAAGAACCACACGCTCCAGATCATCATCGTGCGCCGGCGATATTGCACCGACCAGATTTCCCGCAGCGCGGAGAAGAAGTTGCCCGGTTGACTCGCCACCCGTGGCAGGCGAATCGGCTCAGGCAGATCCGAACGGCCCAATGAAGCCCGAACCCGTTCTTCAATGCGGTGTAAAACCGTGTCCGCTGCATCATGATGCCCGGCCTGTTCCAGCCATCGCGGTGACTCAGGAATGAAAAAACGAATCGCCAGGACGAACACCGCCGGCACCGCCAACACCAGAAAGATGTCGCGCCAGCCAATCACCGGCAACAGGAAGTACGACAGCACCCCGGCCGCGACGAAACCGAGCGGCCAAAAGCCGTCCATCAATGCGATGTAACGCCCACGACGCTTGGCCGGAATCAGCTCCGACAGCATCGACTGCGCAATTGGAAACTCCATGCCCATGCCGATCCCCAAGAGGATTCGGAACAACGTCAGCATTTCGACGTTCTGCGCCGTGGAACACAGGTAGCTGGCGATGCCCCACAACACAATGCTCCACTGGAACACCGGTTTGCGCCCGAAGCGGTCGGCCAGCATGCCGGACAGCGAGGCACCCACCACCATGCCGAAGAAACTCGAACTGGCCAGCAACCCGGCCTGCGCCGTGCTCAGGCCGAACTCGGTTTTGATCGAGCCTAGCAGGAAGGTCATCATCGCCAGGTCCATGGAGTCGAAGAAAAACGCCAAGGCAATGATGATGAAAATGATGCGGTGATAACCACTGATGGGCAGCCGTTCCAGTCGTTCTGCCGCGCTAAAGCTTCGTGTTTCCATGCCACCTTCCCCCAATCTGAAAGTCCCCGGATCGAGTGTGCGCGATAGTGACTGGGGGTTATTGCTGGATACGACCTGCCCACAGCTCTGAACGACGCCTGAAGCCCAGAATCCCGAACATCGCCCCCCAATGGCTCTAAAGCGCCATTTCCAGCTCGGTTTCCTTGGCGAAATGATGGATTTCACGTTGCCCCGTGGCCGTGATTTGCAAGGCTCGCGAATCGCTGGGCAGGCTCAACCAGCCGGACTGCATGAACAGTTGCAACAAGGCAGCCCCCAAGGAACCACCCATGTGCGGGCGTCTTTCGCTCCAGTCCGGGCACGCGCAGACGACTCTGCCGTTGCGGTGGGCCAGCGCCTGGATGAACACACCGCGTGCTGCCAATTGCGTGGAACCCTTGTGAGTGATCATGACCCGCTGATCGAGCTGCTCGATCCAGCCAGCATCCAGCAGTCGCTGGTAAAGATCCGCGGCCAGGGTGCCTCCCAGATGGTCRTCGCAGAGTCGGGCCCGCAGCAGTGACGAAGGCGCCGCCTGAGGTTTGGCGATAGGGCTCGTGCGTTTGAACACCTCTGGAATATCCCGAGGCGCGCTGGCCAGGGTAGCACTGGCCAGGGCTTCTATCGCGGCGCCGACTTCGGGCGCGGCAAGCCGGAAAAACCGTTTGCGCCCACGGGTTTCGACTTTCAACAGACCGCCGGTGGACAAGCGCCCCAGATGCGCACTGGCCGAAGACGGCGACAGGCCCGCCAGCAACGCCAGCTCCTCAGTGTGCCGTGCCGTGCCGTCCATCAAGGCCCACATCATTGCGCTGCGCTTTGGGTCAGCCAGCAACGTGGCAATCTGGCTGATGCAAGGTGCATGTTCCATGTATTCACTCCCTGTTGAATCGTTTCGTCTACTGCTCAGAGACATCTTGACCAGTAATGTGTCCTCGGCCAAGACGCGAAAACCGCCATAAGCCGGGCAAAGCCACCCGCTCACCCAGGCCATTGCTTCGCGGGTGCAGCGAAGGTCCGGTGATGACCGTAGGGTCTGACCGACTCGAACGTGGACTCGCCATTGCGAGATCGACGGCGCGTACATGAGGCGGGCGCTAGTATAAGCGGGTTAACCGCCGGTTCCTGCCCTCGGGAATCCATTGGTGGTGATAGTTCCTGACAGAAATTTCGCTATTTGCCTGCGACTAATGATCGACACCCGATATCGTCGGAAATTGACTGCTTATCCGAGCGCATCGGCTGGCAAGCATTTCCCGCAAAAGGTTCACCGGCTTACTCAATTGTGCGCGATGGGCGCACAGTAAATTCAGCGGTGCGCGCTCACAGAGCAATTCAGGCATCAGCACTTTCAAGCGACCGGCGAGCACATCGGTGGCGACATCGAGCCAGGACTTATACGCAATCCCCGTTCCCGCCACGGCCCACAGCCGCACCACATCGGCATCGTCACTGAAGCGATCGCCGCTGACGGTCAGGCTCACCTCGCGTTTGCCGTCGTGAAAACTCCAGTGATCGTGGACCCGGCTACCGAGCATAAACAGCAGGCAATTGTGCTGCGCCAATTGCTCCAGCTGCCGTGGTTCGCCATGTCGGGCCAGATAACTCGGCGCAGCACACAGCACGCGGCGGTTCTGCGGTGCGATGGGTAAGGCCACCAGGCTCGAGTCTTCCGGCTCGCCGTAACGCAAGGCGATGTCCACCGGTTGGCGGAACAGGTCGGCGATGCGGTCGCCCAGCAGCAACCGTACGGTGAGTTTCGGATGCTCGCGCTGAAACTCGTCGAGCCATGGCAACAGCAGGTTGCGCCCGAAATCCGAAGGCGCCGACAGCTGCAAAATCCCACTGACCTGATCCTGCCCACTGGCCAGCAAACGGCGGCCCTCATCGAGATTGCTCAAGGCGGCCCGGGCGTACTCCAGAAAGCCCTCGCCTTCGGCCGTCAGGCGCAGGCTACGGGTAGAGCGGGTGAGCAAGCGTGCGCCAAGTTGTTGTTCGATGCGCTTCAACGCCGCGCTGGCCACCGCCGCCGACATATCCATCCCCCGTGCCGCCGCCGACAGACTGCCCAGGTCCGCCGCCCGAACGAACAACTGCAAGTCATCGAAACGCAACATCTTCAGCCCCGATTATCAAAAAAATGTTGAAAGAGACTGCTCTTTTAGCGGGTTTTATCTTGCAGAGAAATAACCAATCATCTGTGCCATCGAAATCATCTCTCTCCCAGGATCCCACTATGAAAGCCATTGCCTACTTCGCCTCCCTGCCGATCAGCGACGAAAAATCCCTGCAAGATATCGAACTGCCAGAACCGGTCGCCGGCCCTTGCGACCTGTTGGTGGAGGTCAAAGCCATTTCGGTCAACCCGGTGGACACCAAGATTCGCCAGAACGTACAGCCTGAAGGTGGCGCGGCCAAAGTGCTGGGCTGGGACGTGGCGGGAGTGGTCAAGGCTGTTGGCAGCGAAGTGACCTTGTTCAAGGCCGGCGACAAGGTGTTCTACGCCGGCTCCATCGTCCGTGCCGGCGGCAACAGCGAGCTTCATTTGGTGGATGAGCGCATCGTCGGCCATATGCCCAAGACCCTTGGTTTCGCCGAAGCCGCCGCCCTGCCGCTAACCGCCATCACCGCGTGGGAACTGTTGTTCGAACGCCTGCAAATACGCGAAGGCAAAACCGATGAGGGTCAGAGCCTGCTGATCGTCGGTGCCGCCGGGGGCGTTGGTTCAATCCTCACGCAATTGGCCAGCCAGCTCACCGGGTTGAAAGTCATCGGCACCGCGTCCCGTGCCCAAACCCAGAGTTGGGTGCGTGACATGGGCGCCGATCAGGTGATCGATCACAGTCAGCCGCTGAGTGAAGCACTCAAACGTGCAGGGTTCGAGCATGTGACCCACGTTGCCAGCCTGACCCAGACTGACCAACACCTGGATCAATTGGTGGAGGCATTGGCGCCGCAAGGCAAACTGGCGCTGATCGATGATCCGAAGGCGCTGGACGTAACCAAGCTCAAACGCAAGAGCCTGTCGCTGCACTGGGAGTTCATGTACACCCGCTCGCTGTTCGAAACCGCCGACATGATCGAGCAACACAAACTGCTCAACCGCGTCGCCGGGCTGATCGATGCCGGCACACTGAAAACCACGGTCGGTGAGCACTTCGGAACCATCAACGCCGCCAACCTGCGTCGCGCCCATGAACGGCTGGAAAGCGGCAAGTCCAAGGGCAAGATTGTGCTTGAAGGGTTCTGACCCGAAGATCAAAAGATCGCTGCGCCAGCGATCTTTTGCCGTCAGTCAGAGAGTTGATCGTTGTCACAATTGCGATCGTATTCAGGTCTACAATCGAAAACTCTGCGAACAATCTTTTACGTGATGTCTTTTGCAAGACGTCTTTCACAAGAGGAACTCAGCAATGAAGATCCTGATAAAAGAATTGGCAACATCCCGCTGGCAGGTTCGCCTGGATCAACACGCTGTGACGTTCCGCAGTGAAGCCGAAGCCCTGGCCTTCACTAAAACGCTTGAAGCGCGCTTGCTCGCGCCCCATCAGATTCCCGGCCGTCAGCAGCGCACTGCTGGCTGAGTCCGTCCTCAGGCCTGGGCTTGTTCCAACGCCCGGGCATTCTGCAAACGCCGGGTGAGCATCGCCACGCTCACCACCACAATTGCGCACAGGCTGATGACCATGGCCATCGGCATGGCACTGCCATCGTGCAAAACACCCACCAGCGCCGCGGCCCCGGCGGCGACGCTGAATTGCAGGCAACCGAGCATCGCCGAGGCACTGCCCGCCCGTGCGCCCTGGCCGCTCATCGCGCAGGCCGAGGCGTTGGGCACGATACAACCCAGGCTGGCGATGCAGACAAAAAGCGGAATCAGCAACGGCCACAAGTGCGCAGGGTGCAGCGAGCTGACCGCCAACAGGGCCAGGCCGCCCGCCAGGTAGAGCCAGACAGTGCGCGCCAGCAAGAAGGCCGGACCGCGTCTCGCCAGCAACCGGGCATTGACCTGGGCCACCAGGATGAACCCCGCCGCGTTGATCCCGAACAGCCAGCCGAAATGCTCGGCCGGCACACCATAGAGTTTGATGAAGACGAACGGCGAGCCCGCGATGTAGGCAAACATCCCGGCGATGGCGACACCACCGGTCAGGGCATGACCGAGGAATATCGGGTCCGCCAGCAACCGACCGTACTGGCGTAGTGCGCCCGACAACGGTTGGCGCGGCACATGGGCCGGTAGACTTTCCGGTAGCCCGAGAGCCACCGCCAACCCGGCCAGCGCACTGAAACCGGTCAGCACGAGAAAGATCGACTGCCAACCCGTCGTGTTGACCAACAACCCGCCCAGCATCGGCGCAAGAATCGGCGCCAGGCCCATCACCAGCATCAACTGCGAAAAGACCTTCGCCGACCCCACCGCATCGCATTTATCGCTGACCACTGCCCGGGCGATCACCATGCCCGCGCAACCACCCAGCGCCTGGACAAAGCGGGCACCGATCAGCCACTCAAGACTCGGCGCGTAAGCACAGGCCAATGAGGCCACGGTGAATAAACCGACACCTGTCAGCAAGGGAAGCCGTCGCCCAAAGCGATCCGCCACCGGGCCGTACGCCAGTTGGCCGATGGACAGCCCCAGGAAATAGGCCGCCAGGGTCAGTTGAACGTGTTTTTCGTCGGTACCGAAAGCGAGCGCCATCGCCGGGAAGGCCGGCAGGTAGAAATCGATCGCCAGGGGACCGAAAGCGCTCAAGGCGCCGAGAATCAGGATTGTGCGCAGGTTCATCAGGCGTCCAGGTTGGGCAGACAGGTTAGCCATGGATCGGCAGGCTGACAGTCTAGCCGGGCGTGGACGCCTTGAACATTCCGATAGGTCGCTAACTATTAAAAATAGCTCAGGCCTGTTTTACCCCGTAACCCTCTTCAGTGATGGCGGCGATTACCTGATCGGCTGTCAGCACGGTTTCTACGCCGACTTCTTTTGCCGCCAGATCGATGCGTACGCTGGCTGCCGGATCCTTGGCTTGCAGCGCCTCAGTGATAGCCTTGACGCAGTGACCGCAGGACATGCCTTCAACGTTGAACACTTGCATGGGACGTCTCCTTTAATGAAGCCCTTACATGAGGGTTGCGCGCAGTCTCGAGCTTGCCACCATGGCAAGGTCAAGTTCTGAATCAAGCTGCCGGGCTGGCAATCGGCGTCGCGCTCGGCCAAGCTGCGTCCATCTATGACTCGACATCAGGAGATTCAGCCATGCGCTGGTCAGCTCTCAGCCTGTTTGGCTTCCTCAGCCTCTTTGCCGCGACACCTTCGGTTCAAGCCGCCGGGGAGGACTACGGCGTGCTGATCATTTCCCGCGAGCGTCTGGAAGTGTCGACTTCCTGCGAGATCGGCGTGTACATCCAGGATCAGTTGGCCGGGCGGCTGTTCCAGGAACAGAGCACCTCGTTCAACCTGCCGCCGGGCAATGTGTCCCTGCGCCTCAAACTGCTGCCGGGCCAGGCGCCGGGCTGCAACCCGGGCATGCTCGCGCCGGGGTCGCAGGACATCAAACTCAAGGCTGGGGATGTGTTGAAGTTCCGGATTGCGATGACGCAGGAAGGGATGTACCTCAAGCCTGCAGCTTTGGAATACTGAGTCGGCTGCGATCTTTTGATCTGAGACATGGCACTTGACCTTGCCAGCATGGCAAGGTTGATCCTGTAGGCAATTTCTACAGGGAGCGTGACCGATGTCCGAATCCACCACTTTCGATCTGCCGATTGCCGGCATGACCTGCGCCAGTTGCGCCGGGCGTGTCGAGCGTGCCTTGAGCAAAGTCATCGGCGCCACGGCCGTCAGCGTCAACCTGGCCACCGAACAGGCCCGGGTGCAAGCGCCCAGTGACAGCCTGCCGGCCTTGATGGACGCCGTGCAGCGGGCTGGTTACAGCGTGCCGCAGCAGACCCTTGAATTGAGTATCGACGGCATGACCTGTGCATCTTGCGTCGGCCGCGTCGAACGGGCACTGACCAAGGTGCCGGGAGTGAAAAGTGTCAGCGTCAACCTGGCCAACGAACGGGCGCACCTTGAGCTGCTCGGCCAGGTCGATCCGCAAACCTTGATCGGCGCCGTGACCAAGGCCGGTTATTCCGCCCGCGTCTGGGAAGTCGAACACCCGCAAACCGATAATCAGCAACAACGCCTGCAGCGCGAACGCTGGGCCTTGCTGGCGGCCATCGCCCTCGCCTTGCCGCTGGTGCTGCCGATGCTGCTGCAACCTTTCGGTGTGCACTGGATGCTCCCGGCGTGGGTGCAGTTCGCGCTGGCAACGCCGGTGCAATTCGTCTTCGGCGCCCGCTTCTATGTCGCTGCGTGGAAAGCCGTGCGCGCCGGTGCCGGCAACATGGATTTGCTGGTGGCTCTGGGCACCAGCGCCGGCTACGGCTTGAGCGTTTACGAGTGGGCCACCGCTGCCGGTCGCATGCCGCACCTGTATTTCGAAGCCTCGGCGGTGGTGATTGCCTTGGTGTTGCTGGGCAAATACCTGGAAAGCCGCGCCAAGCGCCAGACCGCCAGCGCCATCCGCGCCCTCGAAGCCTTGCGTCCGGAGCGAGCCATTCAAGTGATCGACGGCCGCGAGCAGGAGGTTGCGATCAGCGCTTTGCGCCTCAACGATCTGGTTCTGGTAAAACCCGGCGAGCGCTTCCCGGTGGATGGCGAAGTGGTGGAAGGCCAGAGCCACGCCGATGAAGCATTGATCAGCGGCGAAAGCCTGCCGGTGCCCAAAGCTCCGGGGGACAAGGTCACCGGCGGTGCGATCAACGGTGAAGGTCGGCTGCTGGTGCGGACCATGGCGCTCGGCGCAGAAACCGTGCTGGCGCGGATCATCCGCCTGGTCGAAGACGCGCAGGCGGCGAAAGCGCCGATCCAGAAACTGGTGGATAAAGTCAGCCAGGTGTTCGTGCCCGTGGTGCTGCTGATTGCACTGGCGACCCTGGTTGGTTGGTGGCTGTATGGCGCGCCGCTGGAAACTGCATTGATCAACGCCGTCGCGGTGTTGGTGATCGCCTGTCCTTGTGCGCTCGGGTTGGCCACTCCGACCGCAATCATGGCAGGCACCGGTGTGGCGGCGCACCACGGAATTCTGATCAAGGACGCCGAAGCCCTGGAGCGCGCCTACGAAGTCAGCGCCGTGGTGTTCGACAAGACCGGCACACTGACCTCGGGCACGCCGCGCATCGCACATTTGAGTGCCATCGAGGGTGACGAAGCCGCCTTGCTGCAAATGGCCGGAGCGCTGCAACGCGGCAGTGAGCACCCGCTGGCCAAGGCGGTGCTGGATGCCTGCGCCGAACGCGGCTTGACCGTGGCCGATGTCAGCGACAGTCAATCGCTGACCGGGCGCGGCATTGCCGGCAGCCTCGCTGGTCGGCGATTGGCCCTGGGCAATCGGCGTTTGCTGGAAGAAAGTGGCTTGAATGCCGGACCATTGGCTGACTCCGCAAGCGCTTGGGAAACCGAAGGCCGGACGCTGTCCTGGTTGATCGAACAAAGCCCCGAACCTCGGGTGCTGGGCCTGTTCGCCTTCGGTGACACGCTCAAGCCCGGTGCCCTGCAAGCGGTGCAACGCCTAAGCGCCCGCAATATCAGCAGCCACCTGCTGACCGGCGATAACCGCGGCAGCGCCAAAGTCGTCGCCCAAGCGCTGGGCATCAAGGATGTTCACGCCGAAGTACTGCCGGCGGACAAAGCCGCCACCGTCGCCGCGCTGAAAAAAACCGGCGTGGTGGCGATGGTCGGCGACGGCATCAACGACGCCCCGGCCCTGGCTGCTGCTGACATCGGCATTGCCATGGGCGGCGGCACCGATGTCGCCATGCACGCTGCCGGTATCACTCTGATGCGCGGTGACCCACGGCTGGTGCCGGCGGCGCTGGAGATCAGCCGCAAGACCTACGCGAAAATTCGCCAGAACCTGTTCTGGGCCTTCGTCTATAACCTGATCGGCCTGCCACTGGCGGCATTCGGCTTCCTCAACCCGGTGCTGGCCGGCGCGGCCATGGCGCTGTCGAGCGTCAGCGTGGTCAGCAATGCGTTACTGTTGAAAACCTGGAAGCCCAAAGACCTGGAGGACAACCGATGAACATTGGCCAAGCGGCCCGCCAGAGCGGTCTGAGCGCGAAGATGATCCGCTATTACGAATCCATCGGCCTGCTCAAGGCGGCCCATCGCACCGACAGTGGCTACCGGGTCTATGGCGACGACGACCTGCACACCCTGGCGTTCATCAAGCGCTCTCGGGACTTGGGTTTTTCACTGGAAGAAGTCGGCAAACTACTGACCCTCTGGCAGGATCGCCAGCGCGCCAGTGCCGATGTGAAGGCCTTGGCCCGTCAGCACATCGATGAGCTGAACCAGAAAATTCGCGAACTTGGTCAGTTGCGCGACACCCTGCAAGACCTCGTAGAACACTGCCACGGCGACCACCGCCCGGACTGCCCGATTCTCAAGGAGCTGGCCTCGGGTTGCTGCGTCGAACCCGCTCATTCTTGAGCGCCAACCCCTTCACCACCAGCAACAGGGTGAGGGGAATGCCGTGGAACAACAACACCACCGCGCCGGGTGTCCACCAGGAATAGAACGGCGCGGCGATCAACATGCCGACGCCGAACCCGGTCATTTGCAGCAGCGTCAGAAAACTGAAAATCGGCAGGCGCAGGCTGTCCGGCTCACGTTGCAGGCGCGACATCAGGCCAACCTCCGAGAACCCGTCGCCTATCCCGGCGGGCAACGAAAACAGCAGCAAACCGTACAGGGTCTGCTGCTGAAACGTCAGGATGAAACCGCAGGACATCAGCAACACGCCAAAGAAAAATCGCCGCTCAAGGTGCGCGTTGTCCGTGCCTTTCAGGCGACTGGCGATTCGCGCACCGATGAACTTGCCGCAGGCCCACACCGCCAGCATCAGGCCCAGGGTGTTGCTGGCCGACTCGGGTGTGAGCAGTTTTGAAATGATTGGAAGACCGACGTTGTGCGCGGCGCTGCCCAGGGTGTCGGCCATGGCAACGGCCAGCATCGCCGCCAGTACCGGCGCCGTGCGCAAACCCTGGCGCAAGGCCTGCCATTCGCCCTGTTTGTGAAGAGGTTCATCACAGCTGGGGGCCGGTCCGCAAAACCGCAGTGGCACAATCAGCAGYGCTGCCAGCAGGTACGTGACCACGTTCAATGCAAATACTGTTTCAAAGCCAAATCCCGCCACCAACAACCCGGCCACCAGACTCCCGCTGACCATCGCCGCAGACGACGCTGAGGTTATCCAGGCGTTGGTCTTGAGTAATTGCGCCTCTTCGATCAGGTGCGGCAACTGGCTGTTGAGGCCGATGGCGAACATCGAATTACCAAACCCCAGGCCAAACGCGATCAGCGGTAATAGCAACGCTTGTTGGCTGACCGGCAGCACCAGCAGCAGACCCAGCAAACCGGCGCGCAGCAGATCGAAGGCAATCAGCGGCAGGCGCCCGGCCCAGCGGCGATAGAACCGGGTGCCGATCAGGCTGGCCAGGATTCCCCCGGCGACACGGCTGGCGAGGAAGATGCCGACGCTCATGGCGCTATTGCTGAGCAGGTAGACGTAGGTAGCCAGGGCGACCATGTTGAGGAAAGCGCCGAAGTCCGAAATCAGCCGGGCGGCGATGATCAACTGAGCATTGCGGATGGAGTTCACATTCAGTCCTTGAGTGTGCGGGGTATTGCTGGTGTAAAAAACCCGGCCAAAGCCGGGTTTTGGGTCAACCGATCACTGCATCCACGGCGGAGGCGGTTCTTCGGCTTTGCTCGGTGGCGCATCGTCCGCCGCCCGAATCGCTTGGCGACGCTCTTCGTCGAGACGGGCCGCCTCGATCTCGCGCATGATCCCGCCGACGTCCGCCAGTTCTTCCGGCTCGTCGAACTCGCCGGTCAACACGCTAGCCGGGTGCAAGGTGCCGGCTTCGTACAATGCCCACATTTCCTTGGCGTACCGGGTGCGTTTCAACTCCGGCGCGAAGCGTCCGAAGTACGACGCCATGTTGCCCACGTCCCGCTCAAGCATGCTGAACGCGTGGTTGTTGCCCGCCGCATCCACTGCTTGCGGCAGATCGATGATGACCGGGCCGGTCGGCGTCAGCAGCACATTGAACTCGGACAGGTCACCGTGCACCAGACCGGTACACAACATCAGCACGATTTGCGAAATCAGATAGGCGTGATATTCGCGTGCCTGATCCGGCTCCAGCACCACATCGTTCAGGCGTGGCGCGGCATCGCCGTACTCGTCGGCCACCAGCTCCATCAGCAGCACGCCTTCGAGGAAGTCATACGGCTTGGGCACCCGCACCCCGGCACTGGCCAGGCGGAACAGCGCCGCCACTTCGGCGTTCTGCCAGGCGTCTTCGGTTTCCTTGCGGCCAAACTTGGAGCCCTTGGCCATTGCGCGAGCCTGCCGGCTGTTGCGCACCTTGCGACCTTCCTGATACTCGGCCGCCTGACGAAAACTGCGTTTGTTCGCCTCCTTGTAGACCTTGGCACAACGCAGCTCGTTGCCGCAGCGCACCACATAAACAGCTGCTTCTTTACCACTCATGAGTGGGCGCAGCACCTCGTCGACCAGACCGTCCTCGATCAGGGGTTCAATGCGTTTTGGAGTCTTCATCAGCTTTTATTGTGGGTCCTTTATTACCAAACACGCGAAAGTCATTCGTTATACGGCAATCCTCTCATTCGGGGGAGGGGTTGCCGACCTATGAACGTTCCCATGAACATCAAGAAGCACACAATGTGCCGGATTAATCAGGCAAAACTCATCGACCGCCCCGGATCATAGCTGAGCGAGAACCACTTGTTGACGACGGAGTGCCAAGGTATTTGCGACAGAATCTAACCTCGATCCCTGGCGTTCGCAGGATTTTTCTCAAAAGACCTCAATTTCCCCGCGCTTCAGCCGAAGTCATTAGAGAGAAAAGGAATTGTCTGACAATCGCCTCAACAACAATCAAGAAGGCGCGCTCAAGGATCGGGGCGTATCAAACGTTTTCGGCTGCCAATAATCCGCGAGTCATCAGTACTGCGTGGGCCTACAAGAAAAACTGGAGCGCGGATGAACATCAAACAGAAGTTGACCTGGGCGTTTGCAATCATCGCCTGCYTGCCCGTGGTGCTGGTCGCCACCCTCGTCGTGCTGAACTTGCGCAGTGATGCCAAGGACAATTTTGTCGACGGCAGTGGCCGCGAGATTCGTCAGGTCAGCAATGCCATGCAGCTGTTCTTTGATGGCATCAGCCAGAACGTTGACTACCTGGCGACCCAACCGCTGATCAAGAACTCCGACGACAGCCTCAAGACCTACATGAGTGCCAACGCCGAGAGCATTCCCCAAGGCGAAATGGACAAGAAGGTCTTCGCCCTCCTCCAGGACCTTGGCAACAGCCACCCGGCCTACGCCTACGCGATTCTCGGGACGGCGGCGGGCGGTTACGTGTCCTGGCCGGACGATGCGAAGCTGAGCAATTACGACCCGCGCCAGCGCCCGTGGTACAAGGCGGCCCAGGCCAAGCCGGGCAAGCCGCTTCGCACCGAGGCCTATTACTGGGCCCAGGATGACGCGACCTACGTCAGCACCGTGCGCACCATCGATAACAAACTGGGCAGCAATGGCGGCGTGGTCAGCATCGACGTGACGCTCAAGCAGCTCACTGAAATCGTCAAACAGATCAAACTCGGCGAAACCGGCTACCTGATGCTGGTGGAAAACACCGGCACCATACTGGTCGATCCCAAGCAGCCGGAACACAACTTCAAAGCACTGAGCAGCCTCGGCGACGGTTACGCGCAACTCGGCAAGGCCGGCAAAGGGCTGGTAGAGGTTGAGCTCAATGGCGAGCGCTACATGGCCAACGTCTGGCCGTCGGAGCAACTGGGCTGGACCTTTATCGGCCTGATCAAGCAGACCGACGTGATGAGCTCGGCCACTCAACTGACCTGGCTGATCGCGATCATCGCGGCGGTACTGGCGGTGTTCTTCGCCATCGTCGGCGCCAGTTTCGCCAGCCTGATCGTGCGGCCGATCCGCAGCGTGGCCAGCGGTCTGGAAGGCATCGCCCAGGGCGAAGGCGACCTGACCAAGAACCTGCACATCCGTGGCAGCGATGAAACCGCGCAACTGGCCAACTGGTTCAACCAGTTTCTGGCGGCGATCCGCAACCTGATTCAGAGCATCGGCGGCGCCGCGACCAAGATCCTCGCCACCTCCAAGAGTTCGACCCAAGTGTCCAGCGACATGGCCGAAGCCGCCGGGCGTCAGCGTGAAGCGGTGGACATGGTGTCCACGGCGTTCCACGAAATGGTCGCCACCGCCAACGAAGTCGCGCGCTCTTGCAGCCAGGCCGCCGAGTCGGCCGACAGCGGTCAGCGCCAGGCCCGTGAAGGCCAGCAGCAGATCGATGCCGCGGTGAGCAGTGTCGATCGCTTGAGCCAGGAAATCGAACAGTCGGCACAATCGATGCAACAGCTTGAGCGTGACAGCAACGACATTCAGTCGATCCTCGGGACCATCCGTTCCATCGCCGAACAGACCAACTTGTTGGCCCTGAACGCGGCCATCGAAGCAGCCCGGGCCGGTGAACAGGGTCGTGGCTTTGCGGTGGTGGCGGATGAAGTTCGCGCCCTGGCCAAACGAACTGCCGATTCCACGGCGGAAATCGACGGCCTGCTGGGCAACCTGGCCAAGCGCACCAGTCAGGTAACACAGCAGATGCATGCGAGCCTGGAGGTGTCTCAGCAATCGGTGACCCGCATCGGTGAAGCGCGCAGCAGCTTTGGGCAGATCCGTGAGTCGGTGGATGTGATTCGTGACATGAATACTCAAATCGCCACGGCGGCTGAGGAACAGCATCAGGTGGCCGAGGACATCAATCGGCATATCAGCCAGATTCATGGCGATGCGCAGTTGGTGGCGGAATTGGCAAACTCGGCGCGGCTGGATTCTCAGAGCCTGGCAGGGTTGTCGAATGAGCTGGACGGGTTGGTTCGCCGCTTCAGAACCTGAAGTCACTGATCCAACTGGTCGAAACCGATACCTGTGGCGAGGGAGCTTGTCGGATCGCCGCACCGTCCCGCTCGGCTGCGAAGCAGTCGTAAACCGGCAAACGCGGAATATCTAATGCACCGCGTTGGCTGAATTGGGACCGCTTCGCGCTCCAGCGGGAGCAAGCTCCCTCGCCACAATTACTGCTTGAACAACTCCCCGGGGGTAAACCCGAACAACCCCTTGAACGCCGCAATAAACGCCGACGTCGAGTCATACCCGCAAGACAGCGCGGCATTGGTCACGCTGTCCCCCTCCTCCAGCAAACTCAACGACGACAGCAGCCGCATGCGCTGCCGCCAACTGCGGAAGCTCAACCCGGTCTCGCGCTGAAACAGCCGCATCAGGGTTTTCTCCGACATGCCCAAACGCTCGGCCCATTCCTGCAAGGTCACCGAGCACTCGGGACTTTCGATCAGTTCGTTGCACAAACCCAGCAGTCGCTCATGCCGGGGCAGCGGCAAGGAAAACCCCACCTCCGGCAGACTCGCCAACTGATCGAGCAGCACGCCCACCAATCGCGCCTCCTGACTGTCGCCCTGTGGATACTCCACCGGCAACTGGCAAAAGCGCTTGATCAGCTCCCGCGCCAAAGGCGTGACTTCCAGCACCCGGCAACGCCCGTCCGCCCATTGGCAGTCCTCGCGGCGCACATACAGGCTGCGCATTTCGGCACGCATCGAGGTCACGACCTGATGTTCGAGATCCGCCGGAATCCAGATGCCCCACTGCGGCGGCGCAAAGAAACTGCCCTCGGCGGTATGCACGCCGAGAACGCCGCTGATGGCGTAGGAAAACTGCACCCAATCATGACGATGAGGCGGCGTCCACGAACCGGCGTTCAGGCTTTCCGCCCGCGCATACAACGGACGCGGCAACACCGTCAGCGCCGGGATGGTCCGCTCGAGGGTAAGTTGTCCGTTAGTCGGCATTGATTGGCCTTATGTCGCAAGACGGCTGATAGGGCCGACGTTAGGCTAAGTCATCAATTCTTACAAATGGATTCGGTGCCGGTTATGCATGCCTTCAAACACCTTAAACGCGTGGTCACCGACTGGTTCTTGTGCGGCATGCTGATCGCCACGCTGCTGGCGTATTTCTTCCCGACCTTCGGCGCTACCGGCGGCGGGATGCACGCTGAGTATGTAATCAACATCGGCGTGTTCCTGGTGTTCTTCCTGCACGGGATCAACCTCTCCAGCGAGCAGATCCGCCACGGGCTGAAAAACTGGAAGCTGCACGTGATGGTTCAAGTCTTCACCTTTGCGGTGTTTCCGTTGATCTGGCTGCTGAGCGACACACTGCTGGGCTCACACATTCCATCGTTGTTGATGCTCGGTTTCCTCTACCTCTGCGCCCTGCCCTCGACCATCTCTTCGTCCGTGGCCCTGACCGGCAGCGCGGGCGGCAACGTACCGGCGGCGATTCTCAACGCGAGCCTGTCCAGCGTGCTGGGGATTTTCCTGACACCGTTGCTGGTGAGTTTCGTGGTCGGCAGCGGCGCTGGCGGCATCGACCTGGGTTCAACCCTGCTCGACCTGTGCGCGATGCTGTTGTTGCCGCTGGTACTCGGGCAATTGCTGCGGCCATGGCTGGGCAGGTTTTTCGCTCGGCACAAGCGCTACACCAACATCGCCGACAAGCTGGTGATCCTGCTGCTGGTGTACTCGGCGTTCTGCAACTCGATGGTCTCGGGGATGTGGCAGCAACAGGGCAACAGCGTGATTCTCACGGCGTTGATTGGCAGCGCGATTCTGCTGGCGATCATCCTGTGGATGACCACCCGCACCGCCCACGCGCTGAAGTTCAGCCCCGCCGACGAGATCGCCGCGGTGTTCTGCGCCAGCAAAAAATCCCTGGCGGCCGGAGCACCGATGGCGGCGTTGATCTTTGGTGCCAACCCCGGCCTTGGGTTGATCCTGCTGCCAATCATGATCTACCACCCGTTGCAGCTGATCGTGTGCTCGGTGATGGCCGAGGGTTACGCCAACCGCAACCGGCAACTGGCCGCGCAGCAAAACGCCGCAGTGCTCAGCCCTCAATAATCAGCGCTCGATAATCGCCGTCACGCCCTGACCGCCGGCGGCGCAGATCGAGATCAACCCTCGGCCCTTGCCCGCCGCGTCCAGCAGCTTCGCCAGGTTGGCGACGATGCGCGCACCGGTGGCGGCAAACGGATGCCCGACGGCCAGTGAACTGCCTTTGACGTTGAGGCGACTGCGGTCGATGGAACCCAGCGCCGCGTCGAGGCCCAGGCGGGTTTTGCAATACTCCGGATCTTCCCAGGCCTTCAACGTACACAGCACCTGCGCGGCAAACGCTTCGTGGATTTCGTAGTAATCGAAATCCTGCAAGGTCAGGCCGTTGCGCGCCAGCAATCGCGGCACCGCATACACCGGCGCCATCAGCAGCCCTTCGGCACCGTTGACGAAATCCACCGCCGCCGCCTCGCCATCGCGCCAATAGGCAAGCACCGGCAAACCGCGCTCCTTCGCCCATTCCTCACTGCCCAGCAGCACCACCGACGCGCCATCGGTGAGTGGCGTGGAGTTGCCCGCGGTCAGGGTGCCCTTGGCACTTTTCTCGAAGGCCGGTTTCAGTGAGGCGAGTTTTTCCAGGGTCAGCTCCGGGCGCAGGTTGTTGTCCCGGGTCAGGCCGAGGAACGGCGTCATCAGATCGTTGTGCCAGCCTTCGGCGTAGGACGCCGCCAGTTTCTGATGGCTTTCGAGGGTCAGCCGATCCTGCTCGTCACGCGGGATGCCCCAGGTCTGGGCCATCAATTCACAGTGTTCGCCCATCGACCGGCCGGTGCGCGGCTCGCCGATACTTGGAAAGTCCGGGATCAGGTGTCGGGGACGCAACTGCAGGAAGGTTTTCAGTTTGTCAGCGGTGCTTTTGGCACGGTTGGCTTGCAAGAGAATCTTGCGCAAGTCTTCGTTGACGCCGATCGGCACGTCCGAGGCCGTGTCGACACCACCGGCAATGCCACATTCAATCTGCCCCAGGGCGATTTTGTTCGCCACCAACAACGTCGCCTCCAGCCCCGTACCGCAGGCCTGCTGGATGTCGTAGGCCGGCGTCGTCGGCGACAACCGCGAGCCCAATACGCATTCACGGGTCAGGCCGTAGTCGCGCAAATACTTGAGCAAGGCCCCGGCGGCCACTTCGCCCATGCGCACACCGTGCAGGTTATAGCGCTCGATCAGGCCTTCCAGCGCTGCGGTGAACATCGCCTGGTTACTGGCAGTGGCGTACGGCCCGTTGGAACGGGCAAAAGGAATACGGTTACCACCGATAATCGCGACGCGACGCAGCTGAGTCATGAAAAAAGCTCCTTCTGATAGTCAATGGTGAACACACATCCCTGTGGGAGCGGGCTGCAATTCCTGAAAGACCTGCTAAACCCAAGCTCAAACCAACCTGCAATGTTCAAGCGTAGGCCTTATCTCGTGGATCGAACGACTAATTGCCATTCCTGGTCCACACTTTTAACCCCGGCTTCTGGAGCGTGATTCATGTCTGACCGCTATATCGATTTCGCCAATTCGTCCATCGGCCATCGTGTGGTCGCTGCCCTGGGTCTACCGTCGCCGGTACGGCTGGAACGCTGGCAAGCAGGCCGATTGCGGCCTGTCGAGGGGGCGCTGTTGATTGGCGGTGGCCCGCTGACGGAAAAAATCAGCACCCTCGCCAACCGCTTGACCGACACGATTTACAGCTACGGCACCGATCCGACCCTGGCCACCGCGTGGATTCCCGGCCACGGCCAGAAACTCAAAGCCGTGGTGTTCGACGCCAGTGACCTGGTGCAGGTCGATCAGTTGAAACAGCTGCGCGAATTCTTCCAGCCACTGATGAAAAATCTCGATCACCATGCGCACCTGGTGATTCTCGGTCGCGCGCCAGAGACCTTGAGCGACCCGTTCGCCGCCAGCACCCAACGGGCGCTGGAAGGGTTCAGCCGTTCGCTGGCCAAGGAACTGCGCAACGGCGGCACCTTGCAGCTGATCTATGTCGGCGAAGGGGCCGAAGATCAACTCGAAGGCCCGTTGCGATTTTTCCTCTCGCCCAAAAGTGCGTTCATTTCCGGACAAGTCATACGTTTGAAGGCGTGTGCGACGCAGGTGATGGACTGGACACGCCCCTTGTCAGGGCGCAAGGCACTGGTAACCGGGGCAGCCCGGGGCATCGGCGCCTCGATCGCCGAAACCCTGGCCCGGGACGGCGCCGAGGTGATCCTGCTCGACGTGGCGCCGGCCAAAACCGACCTCGACGCCCTGGCCGCTCGCCTCGGCGGACGCAGCATCACCCTGGACATCTGCGCCGAAAACGCCGCCACGCAACTGATCGAACACTTGCCGGACGGCGTCGATATCGTGGTGCACAACGCGGGCATCACCCGGGACAAAACCCTGGCCAACATGACGCCGGAGTTCTGGGACGCGGTGCTGGCAGTCAACCTCAACGCACCGCAAGTGCTGACCAAGGCGCTGCTCGACAGCGGCACGCTGCGCGACGACGGCCGAGTGATCCTGTTGGCGTCCATCAGCGGCATCGCCGGCAATCGCGGGCAAACCAATTACGCCGCGAGCAAGGCCGGGCTGATTGGCCTGGCCCAGGCCTGGGCGCCACTGCTGGCAGGGCGCGGCATCAGCATCAACGCGGTGGCGCCAGGGTTTATCGAAACCCAGATGACCGCGCACCTGCCCTTCGGCGTACGCGAAGCCGGGCGGCGCTTGAGTTCGTTGGGCCAGGGCGGCCTGCCGCAAGACGTCGCCGAAGCCGTGGCCTGGATGGCACAACCGGGCACCGGAGCGTTTACCGGGCAAGCACTGCGCGTGTGCGGGCAAAGCGTGTTGGGAGCCTGACCATGACCACCGACTGGCACACACTCAATAGCGAACCGGGCCTGCAGACGCTGTATTTGAGAGCGGCGACGCGACGCAAAATCACCGGCACCACACTGCCTGAGCTGGGTTATCACTGTTGGGTCAACGTCGATCCGAAACGCCTGGAGGCTTATCGCAAAGTGTGTGGTTTCGCCGACAACGGGCTGCTGCCACCGACGTATCCGCACATCCTGGCGTTTGCCTTGCAGATGCAACTACTCACCGCCAAGGCGTTTCCCTTCCCGCTGCTGGGGCTGATTCACTTGAGCAATCGCATCCGCATCTTGCGCCCCATGGGTGGCGTGAGCCGCGTGCGGGTCAGCGTGAAGGTGCAGAACCTGCAACCCCATGCCAAGGGCGCGACCTTCGAGTTAGTGACGACGCTCGACGACCAATTGGGGCTGCTGTGGGAAGCCGAAAGCCAGATGCTCTGTCGCGGGGTCAAACTGGCAGGCGAGCCTGTCGAGCAAGCGTTTGCAACGACCTTGTCGCTGACCGAAGTGGCCCACTGGAAAGCACCGGCGGACATTGGTCGCCGGTACGCCAAAGTGTCTGGAGACTACAACCCGATTCACCTGAGCGCGATCAGCGCCAGACTCTTCGGCTTTCCCAGCGCCATCGCCCATGGCCTGTGGAACAAGGCGCGCACCCTGGCTGCCCTGAGCGATCATCTACCGACGGCCAACGTCGAGATTGCGGTGCAGTTCAGAAAACCGGTGCGTTTGCCCAGCGAAGTGACGCTGATGTCCAGCGCGGCGGGGTCCAGTGGGGACTTCCAGTTGATGGGGGCCGGGGAGATCGAGCATATGGCGGGGCAGTGGCGGCCGGTTGCCTGATGGATTGTGGTGAGGGGGGCTTTCCCCCTCGCCACAGTACGCTCAGGAACTCAGCAAACCCCGAGGCTGCGGAAACAAATTATTCAACGTATCCAACAAACGCACGTGATAGATCGGCTTGCGAAACAGATCCAGCACCTGCAACCGCAACATGTCACTCACATCCTCCATATCCGCATGCCCCGACGTCACAATCACCGGCAAATGCTGACGAGCCGTGTGCTCACGCAGACGCTTGATCAACGAGATGCCGCTTTCCTCCGGCATCCGCAAATCAGTAATCACCAGCGCAATATCAGGATGACGAGTCAAATGATGCAGGGCGAGCTTGACCGACGTTGCCGTAAAACACGTAAAACCCTCGCCCTCCAGCAACTCCGCCAGTTCCAGTAACGCATCCTCCTCATCATCGACCAGAAGAAGCTGTTGCCGAGGGAGGGTTGGAGCGTTCATGGGGCAACACCTGCAATGGACTAAGCCATGACGTTAGAAGCCCTTTGCAGGATTGGCAAATGACTGCCTGTGCCAGTCTTCAAATCAAAGCGCAGCTGAAATCGTGTTGAACATTGTGGTGACCGCCGTGGAGATAGGTGCCACAAACGTTGCCAGCACCACGGCCACCATGCCTGCAATGATTGCGTACTCGATGCCCGAAGCACCTTCGGTGTCTTTGGCAAGGTCTTTGTAAAAAGCGATGTGGGATTTGATCTTCTGAACCGTTTTAGAGAAGGACATGACGCGTCTCCTGAATGACAGCGGTTGTTGCACTGCCGCAACATGATTCCCATATGCCAGCATCAGCATTGTCGGCAAACCCATGCCCAACAACTGTAAGAACGCATTAATACTTAAGCAGTAACCGGTTGATTAACGTCACAAAACAGTACTTTGGGCATCAGCCCGTTACTTTTGTCAGATATTTACCGCTCAGTGATGGCATTTTGCTTTACCTGCGCTACCGTCAAATAGCGAAACAGTCCCACGTTCATAACTGCCTGATTACGAAGTCATCTCGTTAGAAGGCTTGGGGGCGTTACGCCGCAGGAAAGGGGGAGAGCCTTCATGAACAGCCGCGTCACCCTGGGCCTGGCCGGGCTGTTTCTGGCAGGCGCCATCATTGCCGGTTACTGGGGGCTGGCGCTGAGTCGCCAACCGGCCCCCGAGCCTGTCGCACAAATCGGCACATCAACGCCCTCGATACTGGCCTCGGTGGACGACCCGACCCGCCAACCGGTGGTGGTGCTGCTGCGTGATATCGCACCGTTCGAGCAGATCACCGCCGCCGACGTGACCCTGGAAAAACTGCGTACCGCCCCGGTGGGCTGCCTGACCCGTCTCGAACAAGCCATTGGCCGTACACCCTGGCGCGCGCTCACCGCCGGCAGTTGGCTCAATGATCAGAGTTTCGAAGCCGGCGGTACGCTGGCGCGGATGATCCGCGCCGATGAACGCGCCCTCGCCGTGGCGGCGGATGATGTGATCAATGTCGGCGGCCAATTGAGCCCCGGCGATTATGTCGATGTGCTGCTGTTTCTGCGCATGGACACCAACAACCTCCAGCAGTCGGCCCAGGTCGTGGTCCCGGCGTTGCGCGTACTCGGGGTCGGCGAGCAGTTGGGGCTGACGAATGATGGCAAGCCTGCCAACCCGGCACTCAGCCATGAAGAGAAACTCAAGCAGGAACAACTGCGCACCAGCGCCCGCACCGTGTTGCTCGCCGTCCCTGAATCCCTCTTGAGCCGCCTGATGCTCGCGGCGCAGGTCGGGGTTTTGCGTCTGGCTGTGCGCAGCGCCGAAGAACAACGCCTGAGCCAATACTGGGCCGGCCGTGGTGACTCATCGGCGAGCCTGGCCAACGCCAACCGCGAGCTGGTGCAGTTCAGTCAACTGGCCCTGGCCGGCACTCCACAATCCCCCGCCCCCAGAGGCGCAGCACCTCGCAAGCCGAGCGTGGAAGTCATTCGCGGCAATGCCGTCACCCAACAAACGCCCTGAATCGAGCGAGGACTCTCCATGCGCAGAAGTTTCACGCCGCACTTCCTCGAAAACGGCCACGTCGATAAACACGGCGGATTATCGCAATGAGCCAAAGCCAGAACCTGAGCCAGACCTTCCTCGCGATCACACGCAACAACACCGACTTCGAGTGGCTGCAAGGGGCGCTCGCCCCTTTGGGTCGAGTGATCAGCGCCGGGGGCGGCAACCTCGACGAGCTCCTGACACTGGTGGACGTGACCTTCGCCAGCCTGGTGTTCGTGGGCCTGGACCATGAGCATGTGGTGGCCCAGAGCGCGTTGATCGAGGGAGCCCTGGAAGCCAAACCGATGCTGGCGATCGTGGCCCTGGGCGACGGCATGGACAACCAACTGGTGCTCAACGCCATGCGCGCCGGAGCACGGGATTTTGTCTCTTACGGCTCGCGGTCCAGCGAAGTCGCCGGCCTGGTGCGACGCCTGAGTAAACGCCTGCCGACCGTGGCGCCGAACACCCAACAGATTCCACAAGGTGGCCTGACCGTACTTTACGGCGCGCAGGGCAATGGCGACGGCGCGTTGCTCGCCAACCACCTGGCGCACGTGGTGCAAAAGAGCGGCCAGCAAACGCTGTTGCTGGATCTGGGGCTGCCCCGTGGCGACAGCCTGGCCTTGCTGGGGTTGGAGAGTTCGTTTCATTTCGGCGATGCATTGCGCCACCTCAGGCGCCTCGACGCAACGCTGATCGACAGCGCCTTCACTACCTGCGACGCCGGGCTGCGAATCCTCGCCTACGCCAGCAACGATGAACCGCTCGAACAGACCAGCGCCGCCGAGCTGTACATGCTGCTCAGTGCCTTGCGCCAACATTTCCAGCACATCGTGGTGAACCTCACCGGCCAGTCGGACAGTGAAGCATTGCGCACCTTCGTCAGCCATTGCGACAAGTTGCTGTGGTACACCGATCAAAACGTGCTCGACTGCCGACGCAACCTTGAGGTGCTCAGCCGCTGGCGCGAAAAAGGCCTGAAGCTCGACCACGCCAGACTGCTGGTGGACCGCTACCTGCGCAGCGTCCCGCCGGACTCCGACACCTTGGGCAAAACTTTCGGCATGGAGGTGATCGCGGTGTTTGCCTACAGCCCGGAAGTGCGGCTCAACGCCAAGAATCAGGGGCTGAGCCTGTTCGAACTGGCCCCGCGCGAGGGCCTGACCCAAAGCCTGCGTGCCCTCGGCGAATGGCTGGCCAAACGCTCCGAAAGCCTGGATAAACCCAAGGCCGGCTGGTTCAACCGGTTGAGGGGCGTGCAATGAGCGGGGAAAAACTCTTCGGCGCGCCCTCGCACGGGCCGACCGGCAATACCGACCACGAAGGCCTGAAGCTGGTGCTGCACCGCTACATCATCGACGCCATCGAAGAGTCCGGGAAAAACCTGCTGGAAGGGTCGCGGCCCATGCTGTCGCAGTTCGTCACCGACAAAGTCGCCGAATACATCGCCCGTCTGCACCTGGCGATTTCCCGCTACGAGATGGAACGGCTGGCGGAAGAAATCGTCGACGAACTCACCGGTTTCGGTCCGCTGGAAGTGCTGCTGCGCGACTCGGCGGTGACCGAAATATTGGTCAACGGCCCGCACCGGGTGTTCGTCGAACGTGAGGGAGTGTTGCACCTCAGTGACCTGCGGTTCATCGACGACCACCACGTCGAGCGGGTCATGCAACGGATTCTCGCGCCCCTGGGCCGACGGCTTGATGAGTCTTCGCCGATGGTCGATGCACGCCTGCCCGATGGCAGTCGGGTCAACGCGATCATTCCACCGATCGCCCTCGACGGCCCATGCCTGTCGATTCGGAAGTTCCGCAAGGACATGCTCAAAAGCACCGACCTGATGGCGATGCAAACCATCGACCAGGCGATCTTCGAGTTCATTCAGGAGGCTGTGGGCAAGCGTTGCAACATCCTGGTCAGCGGCGGTACCGGTACCGGCAAGACCACACTGCTGAACATTCTCAGCCAATTGATCGCCCCTCACGAACGGCTGGTCACCATCGAAGACGTCGCCGAACTGCAACTCGGCCATCCTCACGTGGTGCGCCTGGAAACCCGACCGCCGAATGCCGAAGGCCACGGCGAAGTGAAGGCCAGCGACCTGATTCGCAACGCGCTGCGGATGCGCCCGGACCGGATCATCCTCGGCGAGATTCGCGGCGTCGAAGTGGTCGACGTGCTCACCGCCATGAACACCGGGCACGACGGCTCCATGAGCACCGTGCACGCCAACAACGCCCAGGATGCACTGTTGCGCCTGGAGACGCTGGTGGGCCTGACCGGACGGCTCATCGCCGAACGCACCCTGCGGCAAATGATTTGCGCGGCGCTGGACGTAGTGATCCAACTCACGCGCCTGCCCGATGGCCGCCGCTGCGTCAGCGAAGTGGTGGAGGTCGTCGGTATTCGTGACGACGTCTACGTGACCAACACCCTGTTCCGCTTCGACCGACACACCGGCCGCGGTTTTCTGCGCGAGGCGGCCAACCCCGCCGGCGACAAACTGCGTCGCGAGTCGGCACTCTCTCCCTTGGCGTATTGAGGGTCACGGCATGCTCAAACCGGCGCTGCTCATCCTGCTTTGCCTGACGCTGTTGGGGGTGTCGATCCGTTTGTTCTACAACAGTCTGCGCCAGGCCRGCATCGACCGAACCCTCGGCCGCCTGACCCAGGGGCAACCGCAACTGACCGTGGCGAAATCATCCTGGTCTGGCCTGGAACGGACCTTTCTACGCGCCGGCCTCGGGCGCCCCACCGAGCGCATCGGGTCGTGGCTGCTGCTCTGGGCCTTGGGCGCCCTGCTGGGGTTTGCCCTCGCGGGCTGGATCGGTTTGTTGATGTTGCTACTGGTGCCGCCCCTGGCTCTGCGGCTGTACATCAGCTGGCGATATCAGCGCCGACTCAAGCGCATGATCGAACAACTGCCGACGCTGCTCGACCACACCGTGCGCAGCCTGAAGTCCGGACGCACCCTGGCCGATGCAGTGCTGGGCGCCATCAACGCCGCCGAAGCGCCACTGAAAGACGCCATGGCTCGGGTTCAACGCAACGTGCACTTGGGCGTCAGCCTGCCGGACGCCATCTCGGACCTCGCCGAGCTGTATGAGAAAGACGAGTTTCGCCTGTTCGCCCTGGGCCTGAAGGTCAATCACCGCTACGGCGGCAATGCCAGTGAGCTGTTTGAAAACCTGATCAAAATGATCCGCGAACGAGACCAGGCGGCGCGCCAACTGCGCGCCATGACCGGCGAAACCCGCGTCACGGCCGTGGTGCTGGGGCTGATGCCTGTGGGGCTTGCCGGTTACTTTTTGGTGTCCAATCCGAAATACCTGTTGGCCATGTGGAACAGCGGCTCGGGACAAATGATGCTGGCGACCGCGTTCGGCTTGCAGGTCGTGGGCTGCCTGGCGCTGTGGCGCATGTTGCGAAGCGTATGAAAATCGCCCTGCTGCTGAGCGCACTGCTGTTTCTGGCGGCCACGCTGTTGCTGCTCAGTGGCCTGCTGGACCAGCACCGGCGTGCACGCCAGGTAGCCCAACGGCTGGACGGCAAACCGCTGAGCGACCATCGCGTCAGTCACTGGCTACAACTGCTGGGCGACAGCCGCATCGGTCAGCGTTCGATCCAACTGGACAACGAAACCCAGACCCTGCTCAACCGCCTCGGCTGGCGCAGCGCCCGACAACGCTCGCTGTTCGCCGCCTGCCAGATCGGCACACCGGTGCTGGCGTTGGCCCTGTGCCTGTTGATTCAGGGCCTGTTCTTCCCGCAGGTGAACAACCACTGGATCACTCCAACCCTCGCCACAGCCCTCGGTTACCTGCTGCCCAAACGCTTGCTCGCCGCCGCCGCGCAGCAGCGGCAAAAACAACTGGCGATCGAGGTATCAACCTTCATTCCACTGCTGCGCATCCTGTTCGAATCCGGCATGGCGGTGGAACAGTCACTGCGAGTGTTGAGCGTCGAAGGCAAACAACTGCTACCGACCCTGACCCACGAATTGCGCCTGATACTGGCACGGGTCGATTCCGGTCTGGAACTGGGCGAAGAACTGAACAAGGCCACCCAATTGCTCGCGGTGGACGAATTCACCGACACCTGCGTGATCCTTCAACAACTGATTCACCAAGGCGGCGGCGCGATGAAATCACTGCTGGCGCTCAAGCTGCTGCTCGATGACCGACGCCTGACACGCTTGCAGGAATACATCTCCAAAATGTCCGCGAAAATGTCCGTGGTGATGATGTTGTTTCTCTTCCCGGCGTTGCTGATCGTGCTGGCCGGACCGAGCTTCACCGCGCTGGCGCGGGCTTTTGGTTCTTGAAAGACCGGTGATCCTGCAGGAGCGAGCCCGTGGTGAGGGGCTCGCTCCTGCAAGGGGTCAGCTGTGTGGCGCGGGTTTTGGTACGTCGACGTTATCCAGCACCCGATTCACCGCCAGCTCGGCCAGCATGATCACCTGCTGAATCGCCAGGAGCGTATGCCGCTGCGGGGCGTCGACATAGGCGGCGATGTCGCTGGTCATGACGCTGGCCGAGGCCAGTGATTCGCAGACATGGGCCAGCAGGCTTTCGTTGTCCATGTCCGGGGCGACCTGAAACATCCTGCTTGGCTTGCGGCCTTCGGGTTGTTTGGGTGGTGGTTTTAGGTAGTGGTCGAGCGCGCGTTCGGCGGCTTCGTTAAGTTTTTTCGAATCGAGGGATTCGTAGGGCGAAACGTCATCAGTTTCAGGGGGATTTGGTGTGGCTTTGAACATGATTACACCTCCGGGATGAAATGGAGCCACTTCCAAATTGCCGCGACGCAATTTGGGGTGGCAGCTGTACGCGGGTTCGCGGACCGACCCCTGAGGCTTGCTCGGCATACCCGAAGGTATCCCGCGCACAGTCGCCATGACACGAAACGACAGACACCAAAAAGTGTTGTTGTTCGGTGGAGCGATTATGCCTCAAGAATCGAGCCGCGACGCCCGGTCGCTGAATTGTCAGCGACGGACAAAGGCTAGAGACGCCGCTTCCGACGGGCAACCTGAAAAACATGTGGGAAGGTTCTGACGTTTTTACCGACCAATAAACATCGTTGCCTGTAAGGCCACCATCGCGAGCAAGCCCGCTCCCACAATGGAGCGGCGTACACCCGCCCCTCACCACTCAACAGGCCGAGCGTTAGCTCGCCTGCCGCTTTTGATCTTGATTCACCCGCCCCTTCGGGAGGCCTCGTTCCGGTGTTCATCTGGGGATTGGCGCGTAGCGCCGTTCGACGCAGTCGAACACATCGCATGTAGGTTGAAGCGAAGCCAACCGTAGGGCGATGCCCCCAGATGAATACCGGAGCGAAGGAACCCCGAGCCTTAGCGAGGGGCCGTACGTTCGGGGCGAGACCTTTTGGTTACTTTTGGGGCGTTTGCCAAAAGTGACCCGCTGTAAGAGCGGAACCCTAAGCAGCCGTTACCGCAGAAATGGATATGTACCCGGTCAACAAGAACATGGCCGGCCCAAAGGCCGCCAAGATCAATGCGCAGAAACCCGCCGCCCCCCGGCATTCCCGGGCGACAACGCCAACGCCACCTGCGTACGATTATGCATATGCGTCAACCGCAACACCTGCGACACATAAAGCTTCACCGTGTTCTCGGTAATCCCCAACTCACAGGCAATCTGATAATTGGTCTGCCCCTTGCCCACCAACTGCGCCACCTCCAACTGACGCGGCGACAACTGATTGAACACCGCCGGCATCCCCACCACCCGCTCCGGTTCACCGACCACACCGTCAACTGAACCTGACACAGGTTCCGGAGACGCCCCCCGACGAACCTTGTCCAGATCCTGATAAAGCTCATCGATCGATTCACAAAGGTACTGCAGCTTCTGACTCAAATGCCCCAACTGCAGATTTCTCTGCCGCTCCTGCAAGGCCACCTCCTGACGCTGCAAACCTTCGAGCAACTCAGCCAGATCAATCGGCTTCTGATAGTAATCGGCGAACCCGATACGCAAAGCCTTGATCACATCCTGCTTGTTCGCATGCCCGGTGAGCATGATCGCCTCGAACGCCCGATGCTTGCCGGACAACCGCTGCAGCGCCTGGACAAGCTGGATGCCATCCATGTCAGGCATCTGCAAATCACACAGCACCAAGCCGATATTCACGTCTTCGCTGAAACGCTCGATCGCCTGATGGCCGGAGACACAAGGCACACAGCGATAACCATTGAGCTCGATGAACTCGCAAAGCTCTTCGACAATCAACGGCTCATCATCAACCACAAGAACTTTTACTGCCGAGGTAAGCTTGTTCACGTGCCACTCCATGCCAAGTCTGGCTTGGCTGCTCCTGCACCGACACCACAGGCTGTACAACAACAATTTTGAAAGTAGACGCACTTTCCAACTATGTACATAGAACAGGGGACGCCTGCGATTAATGCATCCAGGCCAGTGTGAGCAGCACACCCACCAGCACGAACGGCGCAAAGGGCTGCTTTTTTGACGCGCCAGGCTCCAGGTAACGAAGACGCGTTCTAAGCCTCTGCCCCATATGCAGCCAGAGTCTTGGCGCCAGCAGCAGCCAGAGCACACTGGCCACCCCGGCGCCGATGAAACCGCCGAGCAGGTGCGTACCGTCCGTCGCAAGACCCAGCGTCGCCATCAGCTTCACGTCGCCTGCCCCCATGCGTCGCACTGCATAACCGGGCAAGGTGAAGGCCAATGCCAACAACAAAGCCCAGCCGCCCTGCACCGCCTCGGCCCCCAGCCACGTAGTCCCTGTCCACAACAGATAGATAAGCGCCAGCACACCTGCACCGACGGTCAGGCCATTGGCGATGTGGCGCTCTCGGGCATCCTGTGCTGCGCAAAGCGTCAGCCAGATGAGTAGGACAAGGCTCTGCATCCGGTAAAAAACGTCCGTTTTGGCTGAATGATTCTATGCTGACACTACGCAGTAATTGTCAGGGTAGACGCACTCATGAAAACAGGCCTCCCCCGCAAGCAAAAAGGTGCCGTGGCGATTGAGTTTGCCTTGGTGTTCGTGATTTTTTTCGCCGTGTTTTATGGATTGGTCAGTTACAGCCTGCCGCTGTTGCTGATGCAATCGTTCAATAAATCCACGGCCGAAGCGGTGCGTCGCAGTGTGGCGCTGGACCCGAGCACCGCCAATTACGACACGGCGGTCAGAAACATCGCGACCACCGAACTGACCCGGCAGCTGGCCTGGATTCCCGCCGCGCTGAATTTCAACGTGGCCACCGACGCCAGCGCCACCTACACCGGCGGCGTGCTGACGGTCAGCATCAACTACCCCACCAGTAAACTGAATCAAGTGCTGCCGTTTCTGGTACTGCCGGGAATCGGTTCGGTGCCCAATCTGCCGCCGACCCTCACGGCCCAATCGAGCCTGCAGTTTTGAGCTCCGGGGACAAACTCTTCGGGCGTCTGCTCAATCGTCACCCGCCACAGACCCCGAACACGCCAGAGCCTGCGAGCGTGCAGCGTGTCGGCTTGCAGCTGCATCTGAATGATGAAGGTCGAGTGATTCAGCTGAGCGGTCCGTTGCGGCATCTGCTGGCGCAACAGATACCCGACGCGCAGTCACCGCACCTGCTCGATTACCTCATGCCCCATAGCGCCCTGTCGGTCGAAGGCACACCGGCCGAGTGGCAGGGACAAAACCTGGACCTGGATTTTTTCAGCCTCGCCGGACAACCGCTGCACTTGCGCGGCTGGGTGCAGCCGTTGGGCGAAGGATGGTTATTGCAGTTGATCGACATCGGCGATCTGTTGCTCGAACGTCGACAAGCGCGCAGTCGTGAACAGTGCCAGTTGCTCGCGGCGCAGGTCAGCGAGCAGTTGCGCCTGTGCAGCCTGACGCGCCTGCCCGAGGTACTGGCCGAACAACTGCAAGGCCTGGCCCAGCGTTTTCAGATCCCGTGCATGGCCATGGCCTTGCTCGATGAACAGGCCGAGGGTTGGTTGATTCACCAGCAGTACACGGCCTTCGATGCACCAAGGTTGTGGGAAACCCATCAACGCCTGGRCACCGGCCTCGACAGTTTGAATGGCTCAGTCCCCCAACAGCTGACACCCAGCGAGCACCCACGCCTGCAAAGTATCTTCGGCAATGCCGAAGGGTTCGCGGTGCCCTATCGCAATGCCCTGGGCGTGGTCGCGTGGTTGCTCTGTGGTTTCTACCCGGTGCAAGAACGTGCCCCCGACTTGAGCGAGCGCGACTGGTTGCAACTCACCGCCGCCCTGGCCGGGCCGCTGCTTGAGCGCTTGCGTGAACATCAACACCATCTGCAACTGGAGCGGCTGGAATCTCTACAAGCCTTGCTCGGTACCGGTTGGTGGGAGGTCTTCAGCGACCATGCCGAAGTGCAATTGGCGCCGTCGCTCGCCAATACGCTGAACCTTGCGAACACTCGTTTTCCGCTGCACGACTGGCTCGAACAGATTCATCCCGCCGACCGTGAAGAGCTGACGATTCGCCTGCAATCCTTGCAAGACGAAGGCGCGCCGTTGCTGTTGTGCGTACGGCTGCATCGCCCCGACACGACACAAACGCCGATCTGGTACCGACTGCAAGGCCAGGCGTTGGGCATCGGTAAAAACCGCCGGCTGGTGGGTTTCATGCTCGACATCAGCGACATCAAAAACCAACAGCAGAACGCCGCTGCCGCCCATGCCCGGCTGGACAACCTGATCGCCAGTTCACCGGCGGTGATCTACGTGCAGCGCTATGTCGAAGGGGCGCTGCAACCGACGTTTTTCAGTGACAGCCTGTTGCCGCTGCTCGGTTGGTCGCTCGCCGATTGCGCCGCAGGCTCGCTGGTGGAGCGGGTCCATCCTGAAGACCGCGACGGCTATTTCGAGCGTACCCGGCAACTGCTGCGCGAGGGTTCGGTGAGCGCCCGTTATCGACTGCGCGACAGTCACGGCGATTACCACTGGCTGCTCGACGAAGCCAAACTGCTGCGCGATGACCTCGGGTTGCCGGTGGAAGCCGTGGGCCTGTGGCTGGATGTCACCGAGGCGACCCTGGCCACCGAGAAAGTCAAACAGAGTGAAGAGCGCTACCGGATCCTGGTGGAAGACTCCCCGGCGATGATCTGCCGCTACCGCCCCGACCTGACGCTGACGTTCGGCAACCGGCCTCTGGCGACCTATCTGGAATGCCAACCCGAGCAGCTGCCGGGGGTGAACCTGGGCAGCTGGATGTCGTCGGAGCAGCGCGAAGCGTTCCTCCAGCGCCTCAGTAGACTGAGCCCGGAGTTCCCGGTCAGCACTGCGGAGATCAACCTGCAACTGCCGGGACGGGAACATGCCTGGTGGGTCTGGTCGGATCGCGGCGTGTTCGACGACCAGGGTCGTTTGCTGGAAATTCAGGCCGTGGGCCGCGACAACACTGAGGTCAGGCGCGCCCAGCAGCAGCTTACCCAGAGCGCGAAAATGGCCACCCTCGGCGAAATGGCCACCGGGCTTGCCCATGAAATCAATCAGCCGCTGAACGTGATGCGCATGGCCATCGTCAATGTGCTCAAGCGTCTGAGCAATGGCGATGCGCAAATCGATTACCTGACTGACAAGCTCAATCGCATCGACGCACAAGTCCAGCGCGCCGCGAAGGTGGTGGATCACATGCGGGTGTTCGGCCGGCGTTCGGAGGTCGAGCAGCAGCCGTTCAATCCGGTTCAAGCCATCGAGGGCACGCTGGCGCTGCTGTCCGAAGGCTTGCGCGGCAAAGGCATTGAGCTGCGGGTCAGCGAGAGCGGTTTTGATGTGCAGGTGCGCGGTTACGTCGATCAGCTGGAACAGGTGCTGATCAACCTGATGGTCAATGCACGGGATGCGTTGCTGAGCAAACGCGAGGCCGACCCGGCGTTCAAACCGTGGATTTCGCTGTACGCCGAACGTGATGAGCATTCAGTGCGGCTGTGGGTCGAGGACAACGGCGGCGGCATCGACCCACGGTTGCTGGAGCGGATTTTCGAGCCATTCTTCACCACCAAACCGGTGGGCGTCGGCACCGGGCTCGGGTTGTCGGTGAGTTACGGCATCGTCGAGAACATGGGCGGACGGTTGAGCGTAAGAAACTCGGCCGAGGGCGCCCGCTTCTGCATCGAGTTGCCGATTGTCACGGGCGATCAGATCACCAGCGACGCGCGCCCTGAGTGACAACTGAGGTTGGCGCCGACGTCGACCTTGTTCAAGTCGACCCCAAGGCTTATCAGCACAGTGTTGATCAGACTGTCGAGCAACGGGTTGAGCACGCCGTTGATTGCGCTGACCAGCAAACTGGTCACGCTGCTCAGGATCGCCCCCAGACCGCCGACGAGACTGCCTGACGGGCCATACATATCGACGTGAAGGTTGACCGGGGTGTTGAGCAAGTTGCTGACAATGCTGCTGGTGGAAAATGAGTAGTAAAACGGCGGCTGGCTGATGTCCGGCAGGCTGTTGGCCGGTGGTGCGGAGTAGACATGGGGCATGTTGGTGTTCGCCGCCACACTGGTGTCGGCAACGACATCGATGCCACCACCGACGCCAGATACACGCGGATCGCAGGTTATGGGCACGAACAAAAACCTGCGGCAGGTTTTGATCCCGATATCGATCAGCTTCAACGGCTGCACCGTGACCGTCGGTGGTACGGTGTTGCTGCCGAACATACTGGCGGCATCGATCCGGCCGATTTTCAGGTTCACCAGCGATGCGCTGGTGTTGGTGGTCAGGGTTTTGTTGGTGTTGGTGTTGCTGATGCAGCTGTAAGCCGTGACGTAACTATCGGCACTGGCGACGTCCAGCGCCACGTCGAGCCGTATCGGCCCCGGTAGCACGATGACGTCGGGCGTCTGACAGGGCACGCCGATGGCACAGGTCAGTGAGTTGAGCACCGCCACCAGGTCGAGATTGAGCAAGGCGTTGAGGGTGTTGGTCAGCGGTCCTGCCAGATCCGCCGCGGCATTGACCAGCGCCGCGATGGCGTCCAGCGCCGGCAAGTCGATCGACAACAACGTGCGAAGCTGTGCGGTTCTCACGTAGATCCGATTGGGCCCCAGCGGATCCAGCGCGGCGTTTTTCGGATTGCCGATCGCGGAGAGTTGCGGCGGCTCCAACACCTGCACCCGAGCGGTGATTTGCGCCAGCCCTGCCAGATTGATCGGCACTGTCGCCACCACACCGTTTTTCTTGTTGGCCAGTTGCACGACGCCTTCGATCAGGTTGAACACACTCACAGTCGTCGCGAACGTTGAGACGTCGCTGCCGTTCTCGACGTGCAGCAGATTGCCCAACACCACAGTCGTGGAGCCAGCGGCCACCTTGAGGGCTTGCAGACCGACAATAGTCGCCGTCGCGCCGAGGGTGCCGCCGGGGTCCAGCACATTGACGGCGGTCTGGATCAACTGGCTGACGGCCACCGAAGCGCCCAATACCTGGTTATACCCGGCGGCGTTGAGGCCGAGGTCGACCTTCAGTCGATCAAGGTAACCCAGCAGGCTGATGTTGGTGTTCACCAACCCATCCCACCCTGCCACGGACAGGTTCAGACTGCCGCCGAGCAAACCGCCGAACAGCGCATTGAGGGTGGCCGACTTGCTGCTATCGATGCTCAGCGCTGTGGTGCGCAGGGTCAGCGATGCCAGCGGTGGCGGCAGCGCCGCAACGGCGGTCGCCGTCAGGTTGAGGGTGGCCCCGGCCGGCGCACCGCCGAACAGGGCGCCAACGCCACCGGCGAAACTCTGCGGCACTGAATGACTGACGATCACCCGAATGGCTTCGCTGCTGCTTGGGTTAGCCACAAAAACCCGAAGACTGTTGGCGTCCAGGCTCAAGGTGCCACAGGCTACCGCCAGGCTGCGCGTGGGGTCAGGAAGGGTGAAGCCGTTGCGGTTTACGCTGGCGGTGGCATAGGCGGTAGCGCTGGCACCCACGGCGCAATCACCGTTGCGCGTGGCAGCCTCCAGTGCGGCCATGTCGGCTATCCGCTGCAAGCTGCGTTTTTCCAGGTACAAGCGGCCACTGTCGACCACGATCAGCAGGAACACCAGGGCCATGCCGAGGGTCAGCACTGCCATCAAACCGATCGCTCCCCGTTGCCGGGCCGGGCTACGAAACTGCAAGCAGGGAGACATGGCGCACTCCTTTGCCGGCGCACCGCCGAGGGCTACCTCCATTGATGAAGAGCAGTGTAGACAAGGGTTTGCCGGATTGCTGGCAACTAGCCATCCCACCAACTTATTGCGGGCTTGTGTGACGACGAAGATCCTGTAGGAGCGAGGCTTGCCCGCGAAGAACGATAACGCGTAATGACTGAAAAACCGCGGTGTCTTCTTCGCGGGCAAGCCTCGCTCCTACAGGGGCTGTAGTGTTAGAGGGTTAAGCCATTTAGCGCGGTGGATAGTTAGCCAATATGCGCCCGACCGTCTGGCGTATCGTACTGCTGCGGTCCTCTGGCTTCGGTGTGCGGCTGAGGGTTTGCTCGTCGCTGCCACGCCACACCAGTTTGCCGTCCTTGCCATCGAGCAGGTCGATCTGGATGGTCGCCACCTTGTAGCTGACGTTGCGGGTTTCGTTGTACATCGGCCCGCCCCAATAGCCGTTCCATGGACCACCATAACCACCGCCATAGGAGGTGGTCACTTGTTGCTGGCGATCTTCAACGATCAGGTAGGTCTGCACCTTAAGGTCTGCCTTGGCGCCGGCGGCGGCCGGACGCAAGCCACGCTGATCCAGTTGATCGGCAACGGCCTGGCGGATGCGTTGCTCGGTCAGGTCACTCTTGATCCGTGGGTCGTCTGGACGGTACTGCACGGCGGGCTCTTTCCAGCTCCAGCTGCGATAGGCGGCAAAGTCGCGGCTGGCATCGAAGTCATGATTGACCTCGTTGGCGGCGCAGGCAGTGAGCAGCGCGGCGATGGCCAGTAAAACGAGACGGCGGAACATGATTTTTCTCCGATTGAAGACATGCACCTGCGGGAGGCTTCCTGAACAGGAAGCTAACTAGGAGGATACGCCGACATGGCCTTTTCGACAGCTTCGCGCAGGGCATCGGCACGTTCGCTCTGGTTGCCCTGACTGCTGGTTTCGGCACTGGCACTCCACACCGGTTGACCGGTGCTTGCGTCGAACAGATCGACCCGCACCACCACAACCTGTACCTGATAAGTACGGACGACCGGCACGCTGTTGTACATGCCGTAACCCGTGCCATAGCGGTTGTAACCACCGCCGTAATACCCGCCGCCATAGCCGCCACCGTAACCAGAGCCGTCCTGCACCTGGCGCAAGCGGGTTTCCAGATGCAGGTCGGCGCTGACCAACAGGTCCGCCGGGCGGTTGTCGTGCAGTGGGCGCAAGCCGCGCTGGTCAAGGGCATTGCTGACGACTTCGGCCACCTGCTCCGAATCGGCCCAGGCCGTGCCCGCAGGCAGGCGCCCGTTGAGCCAGGCCCAGCTGCGGTAGCGACCGTAATCCCGTGGCGCCGCCGGGTAGGCGCTGCGGTCGAAAGTGCCGGCGGCCTGGGGCGGTGCCGGTGGCAAGGGATTGGACGTCGCGATGTAAGGGTTGCTGCCCTGACAGGCCGCCAACCCGAGACAGATCACCAGTAAACCTGAACGACTATTCATTGCGCACTCCGGTCAGATCGGCCGACAGATCCAGTGCAAGTAGCGCCCAAGCCCGGCGAAGCTTGGGTGACGGCGGTGAGCCAGTTCCATTTCGAGCAAGTCGAGCAGTTCGGCGCGGGCCTGGAATTCCACCGGCATGTAGTCATGAAAAACCCGCACTCCACTCTGGGTTTCGACCCGCCACAGACCCTCAAGTTGCGCTGCCAGCTCCCGTGGATCAAGCGGCTGTTGCGGCGTCAGGCTCTGCTTCTCGCCGGCCATGTCGTTCTTGCGCATCTTGCGGAAATGGCCCTTGAGCAGGTTGCGGTAGATCAGCGCATCGCGGTTATAGAACGCCAGGGACAACCAGCCATCCGGCTTCGTCAGCTGATGCAGCACTGGCAAAATGGCATGGGGTTCGGCCAGCCATTCCAGCACGGCGTGGCACAGCACCAGGTCGTAGGGTTCGGTGAGCTGACCAAGCAACTCCTGCCACGGCGCCTGAATGAATGTCGCGGTCTGCCCGGCTTCGGCAAAACGCTGGCGAGCGCCTTCAAGCATCGGCTCGGCGGGTTCGGCCAGGGTCACCTGGTGACCGCGCTGGGCCAGCCACAACGACATGTGGCCCAGGCCGGCACCGATGTCCAGTACGCGCAACGGGCGGTCCGGCAGGGTTTCGGCCAGGTCGGCCTGCAGCACCGCGAGGCGGATCGCCCCTTTGGCGCCACCGTAGATTTTTTCAGCGAAGCGGGTCGCCAACTGATCGAAATGACGGTCGCTCATCAGCTGAACCGCCGTTCGCTGTCCGCGAGCTTGTTACGTACCACTTCATTCATGTCCAGTCCCAACTCGCTGCACAGCAGCAGTAAATACAGCACGATGTCGCCGATTTCCTGCCCGGCATGGGCCAGTTTGTCCGCCGGCAACTGGCGCGACTGGTCTTCGGTCAGCCACTGGAAGATTTCCACCAGCTCGGACATTTCCACGCTCGCGGCCATGGCCAGGTTTTTCGGGCTGTGAAATTGCCGCCAGTCATTGCGGTCACGAATGGCGTGCAGGCGTTCGGTCAGTTCAACAAGGTTCATCGGGCTCTCCTGAAGGCGTATAGCTTCAGGGGGATGACGGGTGAAGGCAAGTGGCAGCGTTGTGCCTGCGTACTTGCGCCATACTCAAAAAAATCGCAGCCTTCGGCAGCTTCCACGGGAACCCGGGAGCACGATCAATAGCCCAAGGCTCGGATCCGGCAACCACGCCACCACTCCATCAGGACGTACACATGCAGGTAGACAGCTTTTTCGAATGGCTCGGCCAGGCAATCGGTTCGGTCATCCGTTTTATCATCGACACCCTCAGTGGCCTGTTCAACCTGTTGAGCAACGCCGGCAGCAATTTTGTCGAAGGGCTGGCCCAGGCATTGGGCATGGAAACCTCGATCATCAGCATCATCACCTTGATCCTCGGGCTGATGCTGCTGTGGTCGGCGATCCGCGCCTTCATGAACGCGTCGATCATCATGGGGATTATCTGGTTGCTGCTGGGGTTGTGGTTGCTGAGCTGGATCATTCACTAAGGCTGCCACACAGGCTCGCTTCCACAATGGATCGATGCGGATTCCGAGTTCGTCGCTACAATGCAGGCGCCCCCAAGGAGCCTGCATGTCCAACCTGATTGCCGACTGGCGCGACCGTCCGACCCATCGCCGCGTCTGGGCGCTCGCCGCCCCGATGATTCTCTCGAACATTTCCGTACCGCTGGTGGCGCTGGTCGACAGTACCGTCATCGGTCACCTGCCCTATGCTCATCAGCTCGGCGCCGTCGCGGTGGGCGCCAGTCTGTATACCTTTCTTGCCTGGGCCATGGGCTTTCTGCGCATGGGCTCCACCGGATTTGCCGCCCAGGCGGCCGGGCGTGGGGATGGCGCTGCGTTGCGGCAGATTTTGCTGCAAGGTCTGTTGTTGGCCATGGGCCTGGCCATTTTGTTGGGGGCGTTAGGTGTGCCGTTGAGCGGGGTCGCGTTGCACTTCATGCAACCGTCGGCAGAGCTGGATCAACTGACCCGCGAGTTTTTCCACACACGGCTGTTCGGCCTGCCGGCGGCGCTGGCCAGTTATGCGCTGGTCGRCTGGTTTCTCGGCACCCAGAATGCCCGGGCTCCGCTGGCGATTCTGCTGAGCACCAACCTGGTCAACATCGCACTCAACCTGTGGTTTGTGCTTGGCCTGGAGTGGGGAGTGGTCGGCGCGGCACGGGCCTCGGTGATCGCCGAGTGGACCGGCGCATTGATCGGCCTGTTCATGACCCGCAAAGCCCTGCGCGCCTATCCCGGCCATATCGCCTGGGCCGCATTGGCGTTGTGGCAGAGCTGGCGCCCATTGTTGGCGGTCAACCGCGATATTTTCATCCGCAGCCTGGCGTTGCAGTCGGTGTTCTTCCTGATCACCGTGCAGGGTGCACGACTGGGCGATGCCACGGTCGCCGCCAATGCGCTGCTGCTCAACGGCCTGCTGCTGACCGCCCATGCGCTGGACGGTCTGGCCCACGCCGTGGAAGCCCTGTGCGGACACGCCATCGGCGCTCGCGACCGTGATGCCCTGCGCCGCTCACTGGTGGTGGCGTGCGGTTGGTCGCTGCTGGCAAGCCTGGGGTTCGCCTTGCTGTTTCTGTACGCCGGGCACCTGTTCATCCAGATGCAGACCAACATCCAGAGCGTGCGCGACACCGCCTTCATCTACCTGCCGTACCTCGCCGCGCTGCCGCTGATTGCGGTCTGGAGTTACCTGCTCGACGGCCTGTTCATCGGCGCCACCCGCGCCCGGGAAATGCGCAACGGCATGCTGTTGACCGTGATCCTGCTACTGCCCTTCGCCTGGATACTGCAAGGCTTGGGCAACCATGGACTGTGGATAACCTTCCTGCTGTTCATGGTGCTGCGCAGCCTGACCCTTGGCACATTCGCCTGGTACTTGCGCAAGAACGACGGCTGGTTAAAAGGATGACGAGCGACATACCTTCAACCCGTTCAGGGTTGATCGTTCTGCCACAGGTTGCGCAGGCTATCGAGACGCTCCTGCTGGGTGGTTCCCGATAACGACTGCCCTGGCACGGCGTCAGGGTGCTGCAAGCGCAGCCATAACCAGCCGTCGAGCACCGAGCGCTCACTGAAACCCAGCGCCAGCCCTTCCTGCAGGTGAGCCCACAAGCTGTTGTAGTCGGTGCCGGTGGATCGGCTCCAGCGCCAGGCATGCTGCTCCAGCAGGCAGGTCTGCAAGCTGTCTCGCTGACGCGAGCTGAGGTTTTCTTCGATGGCCAGCGGCCTGACGGCAAGCCGTGGATTGAACAACTGTTGCCAGCCCAGACAGCCAATGGCCCGATCGGCCCAAGTGCCGCCGAACCAGCGTAACTGATCGATCGGACCGAGCCAGCGACTCAGCTCCTGCGCATCGCAGGCATCGAAAAAGTAACTCGCCGTTTGAGGGTTGTAGTAACTCAACAAGGCCCGGTGATGCAGGCTGAAGGTGACGGTGAGCATGCGGCGCAAATGCTCCAGCAGTTGTGATGAAGAGGCTTCACTGACCAGCAGCAACCCGCCCCATGTATGCGGCTCACTTGAGTACAGCTCGGCGAGTGCCGGGCATTCGCGAAGGTCGACCAACACTGGCCCGTGCTCACGCAACGGATGAAACTCGCTGCCTTCGAACAGCCAGAACCATCGGACATGAGCAAACTGTTGCCGCAACATCGCACCGGCCTGAGGCACGCCCGGCACATCGAGCAACAGCCATTGCGGGGTCGAGTCGGGCGCCTGAACGGCAATCATGCCGCACCGCTCTGGCCAAGCTGCGTCGCTGCCCGGCAAGTGCATAAGGATTGCGCGCAATGACTGAAACTGCCCCCACCTGGCAGCAAACACAGGAGTACCAAGGGTTCGCTGGATTGCAGCAAGCCCAATAAACCATCAACCGCGCGGCTGGCTTCAGTGGTCGAGGCGGATAGCAGCTCGACCATGCCCGGCTCTGCGCTGGACGGTGCTCCGGGAAGAAATCCGCTGATCAACGGTTGATCAGGATCACCTTCGATAAAGCTCACCAGCACTTGCGTGCCCTCACTCAAGGGCATGACACCCGCGCTTTCCAGCTCGCCAGACAACGGCAACCAACAGTGGCTGGGGGCTGCGCCTTCGCCCTGATATAGCCAGTCAAACTGCACGGCGACCGATCTGCCGGGATCGGGGCGAGATTCACCGACGTCGACTACCCATCCCCTTTGCAGGCTGTGCATCCTGGGTTTCACAACGGGATGAGCCGCGATGTAAGGCACCTCCTGCGCAACGACGCGCAGCTGGTTGCGATACAAAAAATCTGGCTGTTGTCCTCCCTGATGCTCGACATGGGTCACTAGCCAGAGACGATTCCAGTCCGCATACGGATGACCGGACAACGGCATCAGTTGACCGCTGCGCAGCGTTGGCAGGTTCGTCTGCCCCTCGGCAATCTGCCCGCAGCCATGAAGCTTGAACTGATGCACTCCCGGTCGCTCGCTCACATCCTCGAAGACCCTCTCTTCGCCACGGCGAAACTGCCCCGGACCGTCGCCCAAGACCAGACAATGCCCGCGCGTACGGTGCTCGAAGTAGTAATGAAGCCGCTCCTGGGCGCATAGACGCTGGAAAAACTGCAGGTCCGACTCCCGGTACTGCGTGCAGAAATCACGGGACGGGTAATCGCCGTTCAGGTCGAAACGACGATCCTTGCCGGCAATGCCGTGCTCCTTGAGAACCTGGGCGAGAATGTCCGGCACCGAGCGATCGCTGAAAATTCGCTGATTGAAGCGCTGGGCCAGGCAAGCAAGCCTGGGGCCCAGACGCATACGACAAAGCCTGGGCTCATTGCCATGGCCGGGTTGAACGAGGCCAAGCAACTGTCCGTGAATACCCTCCCCCTGCGGCCCGAAGTGTAAAAAGGCCGAGCGGTACAGCAGGCTTGCAAGGTCCAGTGTCGGGTCATCGTTCAGTAGATCCACGTCGAACGCAAAAGGCTCGCTGATCGCTTCACTACCGGTAAAGGTCAAGACCTCAAAGGGGTCGGCAAGACCCGCTATATCCAGACGAAATGACGGCTCGTTGACTGAATCGAACATCGGCGATTCTCTACAGGAGGGGCGGCCGGGGATTCTCGCTGAGAGACATGGCCGAGTAGAGTGCCGAAGTACAACTTAGGAAATGACCTACGCGAAAAGAAGACCACATCGCTTGGATTGCTCGGTATGTGGGCTATTTCGCGTGACAAAAGAGAAGCCCCGCACCAGGTCATCTGAAATTTCCGCAACCTACGGAGAAATTTCAGACAACCTGATGGGCGCGGTGCCCTACCTCAAGAAGACAGGTAAGACGAACGGGTCAGGCCCAGACGCAAGGCATCAAGGAACTGGGTGCGCTCGCTGGCGCTGATGCGGGCACTGGCGCACTTGTCGCGGTAGTGAGTCATCAGCTCTTCCGGCGACAAGTGCACGTAACGCAGCATGTCTTCGATGGTGTCGTGGGTTTCGATACCTGCGTGGTACACGCTGCCGTCAGCATTCTGATAGATGTTCACCGAGTCGGTGTCACCGAACAGGTTGTGCATGTCGCCAAGAATTTCCTGGTAGGCACCGACCAGGAAGATCCCCAGCAGGTAGTCTTCACCCTCGTTCAGACCGTGCACCGGCAGGCTGGTCTCGATGCTCTGCTCGTCGACGTACTGCTTGATCTTGCCGTCGGAGTCGCAGGTCAAGTCTTGCAGCACTGCACGGCGCAGCGGCTCTTCGTCGAGACGGTGCAGCGGCAGGATCGGCAGGACCTGGCCGATGGCCCAGGTGTCCGGCAGGCTCTGGAATACCGAGAAGTTGCAGATGTACTTGTCGGCCAGCTTGTCGTTGAGTTCGTCGAGCACCTGACGGTGGGAACGCTGACGGGCCTTCAACGAGTTGTGCAGGCGGCGGCAAACGGCGAAGTAGCATTGCTCGGCCAGGGCTTTTTGCGCCAGGGTCAGCTTGCCATCGGCGTATTGGGTGGCCACGTCACTCATGTAGTGCGTGGCGCGCCAGTAGGTCTCGGTGACCATTTCGATGTCGGTCGGGCCGAGCAGGTCAACCAGCCACTGCACGGTTTCCGGCAGTTCTTCCTTGTTGTCGATCTTCGGCACGTCGTCGTTGTGTTTCTCGACGTCGGTCACCTGCACCACCAGCATCGCGTGGTGGGCGGTCAGGGAGCGGCCGCTTTCAGAGAAGATGTTCGGGTGCGGCAGGCTCTGCGCATCGCAGAATTCCTTGAGCATCCCGACCACGACACCGGCGTAATCGTCCATGTCGTAGTTGATCGAACTGGCGTTACGCGAGTGTGTACCGTCGTAGTCCACGCCCAAACCGCCGCCGACGTCGATGTGATCGACCGGCAGGCCAAGGTTGCGCAGTTCGCCGTAGTAACGAATCGCTTCCTTGAAGCCGTGCTGGTAGTCCGCCAGGTTGGCGATCTGCGAACCCATGTGGAAGTGCAGCAGGCGAATGCCCTGGTCCAGGCCAGCGGCACGGAAACGCTCGACCACCGACAGCAGTTGCGCCGCCGACAGGCCGAACTTGGATTTTTCGCCACCGGTGTCTGCCCACTTGCTCGACGCCAGGGACGACAGACGCACACGCAGGCCGACCTGAGGCTTGACCTTGAGCGACGCCGCTTCTTCGATCACCAGACCGACTTCGGATTCTTTCTCGATCACGATGAACACGTTGTGGCCCAGCTTCTGGCCCATCAGCGCCAGACGGATGAACTCACGGTCCTTGTAACCGTTGCAGACAATGGTGCCGCCCTTCGGCGCCAGCGCCAGTACCGCCAGCAGCTCAGGCTTGGAGCCGGCTTCCAGACCGATCGATACGTTCTGGGTGGCGATGATGTTCTCGATCACCGCTTCCTGCTGGTTGACCTTGATCGGGTACAGCGCGGTGTACTTGCTCTGGTATTCCAGGCGCTCGATGTTGGCGTCGAACGCACCGGTCAGCTGACGCACGCGGTCTTGCAGGATGTCTGGGAAACGCACCAGCAGCGGCAAGGACAAACCGCTTTTGCGCAGTTGGTCGACTTGCTCGAACAGGTCGATAGGCGAACTGGTCGGGCCGTTCGGACGAACTTCGACGCGACCGGCGTCATTGATCGCGAAATACCCGGCCCCCCAATGGCGAATCCCGTAAACACTGCGGCTGTCCGCAACTGTCCATTGGCTGCCATCGTCTTTGCGTGTGCGTCTTACGGACATCGAAGTCCCCTATAAAGAAGTCATAGAGCGTCGCCTTGAGTTCAGGCCGGCGCAGTCTAAAGAATGAAAATGACGTTTCGTCAACGAGGGGGTAGACCTCGCTGACCGCAGTGAGTTTAGAAACCGGTCATGAACAGGCTCTGTGAAAACCATGGAGACGACGCCAGACCAGAATGAAATCAGGACTGGATCAAGCCGCGGGTGGTTTTCACAGAGGCTGCTAGCCGCCGGACTTCTTCGCTTTGAAACCGTGTTTGATCAGCTCAGCCAAGAGTAGCTCGACATGATCGCCCTGGATTTCGATGATCCCGTCTTTCWACGCCCCACCGGTCCCACAACGTTTCTTCAACGTGGTGGCCAGTTCCTTGAGCGCGTCTTCGGCCAACGGCACGCCGGTGATGGTCGTCACCGTCTTGCCGCCACGGCCCTTGCTTTCGCGACGCACGCGAGCGATGCCGTCGCCGGCCGGGATAACGGTTTGTTTGCAGATGCAGGCATCCACCGGTTTACTGCATTCCGGGCAATGACGACCTGCGTCGGTGGAAAATACCAGGCCACCAAGGGCGGCGAAGGATGCGGCTTTTTTGGCCACCGGCAATCCTCTTGGGAGGACAAAGACTGATCGCAACCTTGGGCAAGGTTATCGACCGCGAAGCCCCACTCAGGCAGGGGCAGCGCTACTGAGCCGGGCACTGCCGGTTCAGCTTGAAAAGGTCGCGCAGTGTAACGGCAAAAAGCCGACTTGCTAAGAGCCAATCGGCGCCAATTTACAGCTCTTTTGCGACGTCATCCCCTTGGGCGCGAAGATAGCGCTTCAGGGCTGCCAAAGAGTCCGGGCAGTACGGCTTTTGCTGAATTTCCAGCAGGACCTGATCGATCGGGATAAAGCGCGCTTCCAGCACCTCTTCCGGCTGCAGGATCAATGGGCCGTCCCACACCGCCGAAAACGCCGAACACCAGAGCCGGTTGCCGGTGTCCTCGAAGAAAAAGTGATCGTGGGCGGTCAGTTCCACACCGCTCACCCCCAGCTCTTCTTCCAGCTCACGGGCCGCCGATTCGGCGTAGGTCTCGGTGGCCAGCACCATGCCGCCGGCCGCCACGTCCCAATAACCGGGATAAATCGCCTTGCTCAGGGTGCGCCGGTGAACGCACAGCTCACCGGCAGAATTGAACAGCATGATGTAGGTGCCGCGCCCGATCAGCCCACGCTCACGCAGGTCGGAGCGCACCAGGGCGCCGAGCAGGTTGTCCCGCTCGTCGACCCAGGCGATCTGTTCGGCATCGGAGGCCGCGCGGTGGGCGGCCTCTTTAGCGCTATCTACCATGACTCAGCCCTGATTGAGCAGTTGACGCAAGTCGATCACCGCGGCGTTGGCCCGGGAGATGTAATTGGCCATGACCAGCGAGTGGTTGGCCAGCACACCGAAGCCGCTGCCGTTGAGGATCATCGGGCTCCAGACCGGCTCTTGCGAAGCCTCCAGCTCACGGATGATCTGGCGCACGCTGACCGTAGCGTTTTTCTTCGCCAGCACATCGGCGAAGTCGACTTCGATGGCGCGCAGCAGATGGGACAATGCCCAGGCCTGACCACGGGCTTCGTAGAACACGTTATCGATCTGCATCCACGGGGTTTCAACGACTTCTTCGTCAACCTGCGGCACCTGGCCGAGCGCCGGGATTTCGGTTTTCAGCGCAGTGTTGAGCTTGACCCGACCAACGCTGGCCGACAGCCGTTGCGACAGCGAGCCCAGACGGGTCCCTACATCACCCAGCCAGTTGTTCAGGTTGTCGGCGCGGGCGTAGAACAGCGCGCTCTTCTGGTCAGGCCCCGACAGGCGTGCCTGATAGCGGCTCAGGGAGTTGATGCCTTCCTGATACTCGGACTCACTGGATGGCAACACCCAGCTCTTGTTGTCGAAGTTGAAGCGCGGCTCGGCCTTGGCCAGGTCGGCGTCTTCGGCGGACTGCGACTGGGAACGGGCGAAGTCTTTACGCAGCGCACGGCTCAGGTCGCGGACCTGGACCAGCACGCCATATTCCCAGCTCGGCATATTGTCCATCCACAGGCCCGGCGGGAAACGGTCGTTGGAAATATAGCCACCCGGTTTGGTCAGCAAGGTACCGGCGACGGTCTTGAGGGTTTCCACCGTGGTGTACCCGACCACCATCTGCTTACCTTCTTTCTCAGCTGCCATCTGGGCATTCTGCTGAACCGGGAACAGCGCGGGTTCCTGGCTCCAGTACCAGCCCAGCGCGATAGCCACCAACAAGTAAAGGCAAATCAGAGTGGCCAGCGCCCGGCTGAACAACAGGCCACCAAAATAACTGCGGGTGGCCGATTTCGGTTCAGCGGCACGCTCAGGCGCGCTGCCCGTGCGGTTCTTCCAGTCCAGCATGGCGATATCCTTTCAATCACTTGAGTTCATCGGTTCGACTACAACCCTACGCCATCGTGCCTTATTTGCCGCGCATTAAATCCTGCGGGACACAGCGAGCCATACAATGACTGCAATCGAAGCCATCACTATAAATGAAGCACAGCCTTGAGCCTATGCGACCAGTCGGTCGGGAACTGAATGATGTCGCTTTGCAGATTATTGACGCAGGACACTCATGCAATTGAAAAGAGATGCTAGCATAGAGCCACCAGTCGATCTCAGCATGCACCCTAACTAGTAGTCAGGATATGACCGAGCCAGAAGACCCCAGCCGTGAGCGCCTCAAGCACCACTTTGCCCAGCGGGTAATTCATCAGGCACGTCAGATTCTTGAGATATGGCAACGTCTGCAACGCAATGAATGGTCCATCACCGACCTGTCGGAGCTGAGCGAGGCCAATCTGCGCCTGCTGCGCTTTGCCGAACGTTTCGAACAACCGGAACACACCCTGCTGGCCCGTCATATCGGCCAGTCGCTGGAGGCCGTCGACGCCAATCGCGGACGCCTGAGCAGCGGATTGATCACTGACCTCAACCGCCTGATGCAGCGCTTGTCCCGCACCGGCCTGCGCCATGGCGATCAGCTCGAACACACCTTCCTGCCGCCGCTGCGCAAACCGATCTACGTGATGCTGCAGGATCACGACCGGGCCGAACGGCTGGCCAAGCAACTTGAGTTCTTCGGGCTCAGCGCCCAATCCCTGGGCAGTGTTGCCGCGTTCCGCGCCTCGATGGTCGAGCGCTTACCGGCGGCGATTGTCATGGACGTCGACTTCAGCGGCGCCGGCATCGGCCTGAAACTGGCGGCCGAAGCCCAGCAAGGCTTGGAGCAGCCCTTGCCGCTGTTGTTTTTCAGCCTGCACGAAACCGACACCCCGACCCGCCTCGCCGCCGTGCGCGCCGGCGGCCAGGAGTTTCTCACCGGCACCCTCGAAGCCTCGAGCCTGCTGGAAAAGATCGAAGTGCTGACCTGCGTCGCCCAGTACGAACCTTATAAAGTGCTGATCATCGACGACTCCCGCGCACAGGCCTTGCACACCGAACGCCTGCTCAACAGCGCCGGGATCGTCACGCGGACCTTGATCGAACCGATCCAGGCCATGGCCGAGCTGGCGGATTTCCAGCCGGACCTGATCATCCTCGACATGTACATGCCGGCCTGCACCGGTACGGAACTGGCCAAGGTGATCCGCCATAACGACCGCTATGTCAGCGTGCCGATCATTTATCTGTCGGCCGAAGACGATCTGGACAAGCAGCTCGACGCCATGAGTGAGGGCGGCGACGACTTCCTGACCAAACCGATCAAGCCGCGCCACCTGATCACCACCGTGCGCAACCGCGCGGCGCGGGCGCGCAATCTGAAAGCGCGGATGGTGCGCGACAGCCTGACTGGCTTGTACAACCACACCCATATCCTGCAGCTGCTCGAAGACTGTTCATTCCGTGCCCGTCGCGAAAACAAGCCGCTGAGCTTTGCGATGCTCGACATCGACCACTTCAAACGGGTCAACGACAGCCACGGCCATCCCATGGGCGACCGGGTGATCAAGAGCCTGGCGCTGTTCCTCAAGCAACGGTTGCGCAAGAGCGACTTCATCGGCCGTTACGGCGGTGAAGAGTTCGCCATCGTCATGCCGGACACCGATATTGAATCGGCCTACAAGGTGCTCGATGAAATCCGTCAGCGCTTTGCCGAAATTCACTACCCCGCGCAGCCCCAGGACCTCTGGTGCACCTTCAGTGCCGGCGTCGTCGAACTGCACGAAGGCTCCGACAGCCTGATGATGGCCACACAGGCAGACGAGGCGCTGTACCGCGCCAAGGACGCCGGACGCAACCGCGTGCAAGCCGCGCGGGAGTCAAAGCAAAGTGCCACTTTTTCATCGGAATCGACCGATTCGGTCATAACGCTGTAACAGAAACGCAATAACTTCAGGCACTTACCATTCTGCCGTTGGTAGTCCGCAATGCGCCTGAAGCTGTTGACCAATCTCAATACCCTCCTTCTGGTCGCCGTGTGCGTGGCCCTCGGCGCGACCCTCTGGTGGTCGCAAAAAGCCCTGGAACGCCCCTATCTGTTGATGGAGCGTTACCTGGGCCTGTCCCAGCAGTTTCAAAATGAAGTGGCGCGCAACGTCGAGGATTACCTGACCAGCGGCGATGCCCTGCGTCTGAGCAGCGCCAGCCAGGCCATCGACAGCCTGCAAAAGGAGCTCGGCGAATTACCTCCGCCCCTGGCCGATACCTTGCACCCCAGCCTGTCGAGCCTGGAAGAGTTCAGCAAGACGGACCTGCTGGCTGCCGGCAAACTCGCCGGCGATCCACAAGCCCTGCTGCTGCAAGCCGAGCGCGAGCTCGGTGCCAGCCTCGATCAGCTCAGCCAATACGCCAACGGCAACGCGGCGTATCTGACGCCTTTGCTCGCAGCTTCCCAGCATCTGGGCAAGTTGTCTTTGGCCCGGGACAAACTGGTCAGCAGCGGGCGCAGTGAACTGGCCGCCGATGTCGAGCGCGAAGTCGCCAGCATCCGCGTTCAGGCTGAACAATTGAACAGCTTGCCGCTGCTGGGGGTGACTGCCAGCAGTGAATCGAACACCGATGACTTCTCCGCCATGATGGGCCTGGAGAACACCGAGAAAGCCGTCGCCGAAGACGCCGGCGTCAGCCTCAAGCGTGAGCTCAACAGCCTGCTCACCCGCTACCCGACTGAACTGGCACACACCCGCGAACAGATCCAGAAACGCGCCGACCTCGGCGCCGCGACTCACTTGAAAATCACCGCCGTGCAGCAGGCCATCGCCGGGCTGGAACCGGTAGTGCGCGCCCAGCACGGGCAAATCCAGGGCGAAGTGCGGCTGATGCAGGGCGTGATGATCGGGCTGATTCTGCTGATCGCCTTGCTCATCGATACCTTACAGCGACGCCTGGCCCGAACCCTGACCAATCTGGCGCCAGCCCTTTCGATCTGGGCCGAGGGCGACTTCAGTCGCGACATTCAACTGGGTGCGACCAACCGCGAACTGCATGACATTCAAGCTTCGCTCAATCGCTTGCGTGCCTATCTGGTCGACCTGGTGGGGACCATTCGCCTCAATGCCGAGCAAGTCGCCGGCAGCAGCCGGACGCTGGCCGAATTGAGCAATGACCTGCACAGCGGCGCCGAGCATCAGGCCGGCGACACCGCGCTGATCCGCGACTCTCTCGGTGAACTCGAAGCAACGATTCAACAAGTCGCCGGTGATGCCAGCCAGGCCGCGGACGCCAGTCGTCATGCAGGGCTGGCGGTGGAGCATGGTCAGAAGGTCATCGGCCTGAGCCTCACCGGGCTGCATGCGCTGGTGGGTGAAGTGCAAGGCAACGCGCAGATGATCGAACATCTGGCCGAAGAGTCGGCGACTATCGGCGGCGTGCTGACGGTGATTCGCTCGATTGCCGATCAGACCAACCTGCTGGCGCTGAATGCCGCCATCGAGGCGGCCCGCGCCGGGGAGATGGGCCGGGGATTTGCGGTGGTGGCCGAAGAGGTTCGTTCACTGGCGCAGCGCACCGCCGGTGCCACCGCCGAGATTCAGACACTGATCGCCGGCCTGCAAACCGCCGCGCGACAATCGGTCGAAGGCATGCGCGCCCAGGTCGAACACGCCGAAGCCACGGCCAACCAGGCCCAGGCCGCCGACGGTGCGCTGGATAAAATCGTCGGAGCGATCCAGACCATTTCCGACACCGCCGTGCGCATCGCCGATGTCACTGCCCAGCAGAGCGGCGCTGTCAGCGAAATCCGCGATCACAGTGAGCGGATTCATCAATTGGGTGGGGATAACTTGCTGAGGATTGGTGAAGGGCGCAGCCAAGGCGAACATTTACTGACATTGGGTGGGCAGTTGCATACAGCGGTGCAGGCATTTCGGGTTTAAGGGCTCGGGCCTGAACGCTACCAACGAGCAAGATTATCGACACCTGAGTTTTTGTATGAAAACTCCTGCTTATCTATACGGTGCTTTTAGTCATCGTTTTGATGCTAGAGTTTAGCGCTTCAATCAATCGAGCGTGCACAGGAGTGCCCCGTGATAGTTCCAACGTCGCCCCCAGGCGTATCTGTGGAGGAAAACATGGCCATTGCCTTCCACAAGAAAAAAGTTTTGAAAGAGGGATCCGCATTCATTTACTCCTGGTTCTATAGCCAAGTCAGAAATCGCGGCCCTTGGGACTACAAAAAGCTATCCCCTGACTATGAAGCCTTTGGCAATTTCAATTACGGCGCGACCGGGATTGCTGCGGGGTTTTCCGAGAATGTTCTGTTACGTGCCGCCGGCCTTGCCCAGACACAGGCAAAAACGACAAAAGTAGAATTTGGAAGCTGGTGGAGCGAGGCTCCTTTTGGCGATGATCCTGCGGATCAGGAATGGATCAAGAAGGGAGTCAGGTATGCCCGTTTCAGGAACTACTAAAAACACTGCATACACAATCGTCGCCTCCTCCCTGCTAGCTGTATGCTTGGCTTACATCGGCTGGACATGGCTCATGTCTTCCGGCAACCCGGTGCTGACCGATGTAGTACTCAAACTGCCCCTTGGCGAAAACGGCTTCATCTACGGCGTCAAGGATGATCGAGGCGGAGCAACAGTACCGTTCAGCTATCGATACTATGTCTATCGCGAACTGACATCCAACGAGCAAATAGCGTCTGAACTCAAGACCGCTGGTCCGTTTTTAGTCACCCGAGATCCAGCCATAAAGGTCGATATCCAAGGTTCAACTATCAATGTATCGACCAACCAGGAAGTCTACGAGTATCACAGCAGCACGCTGTTTCGACATACCAACAGTAACCACTACACCCCTGTAACAATCAACTTGTGTAAACACTCCAGCGATCAACCAACAAAGTAAGCCCGAAGCCTGACTGAAACACCTCCCTGCAGGAGCTGCCGAAGGCTGCGATCATTTGATGTTGATCCTGGCGGTGGATCGAGCGTTGAAGATCAAAGTCAAAATATCGCAGCCTTTGGCAGCGCCTACGGGAGATCGGCGTAGTCGCATACATTGCACACTCAGCTATCATGCCCGCACCTCCAATACGCGAGATTGTCATGCGCCGTTTGCTCTGCCTGCTGTTTTTAGTGCTCGCCCTCCCGGCCTCCGCCGCCGGGTTGCTGGACAGTCGCCCCAGTTCCACCCTGGGTTCGATCAACAACAGCGCCGACTTCCTGCCGGTGCGCGAAGCCTTTCAGTTGAGCCTGGTAGAAAGTACGCCGCAATCGATCAAACTGCGTTTCGTCGCCACCGAGGGTTACTACCTCTACCGCCATCGCTTCCAGTTTCGCGCAGATCCGGCCGACGTTGGCCTCGGTGCGGCTCAACTGCCCAAGGGCGAACAAAAGCACGATGAATACTTCGGCGATGTCGAGGTTTACCACGGCATTCTCGATGTAGAACTGCCGCGCACCGATTCCCGCGCCTTTACGCTGGCCGTGACCTATCAAGGCTGCGCCGACAAAGGCCTGTGCTACCCGCCCGAGACCGAGCGCCTGAGTATTGATGGCAGCGGTGCCACGACCACAGCCTGGGGCTGGCGCGAACTGGCGCTGTTCTTCCTCGCAGGCCTCGGCCTGACCTTCACCCCCTGTGTGCTGCCGATGCTGCCGATCCTCTCCGGGGTAGTCCTGCGCGGGCAGATCGGCGGTTTACGTGGCTTCAACCTGTCGCTGGCTTATGTGCTGCCGATGGCCATCTGCTTCGCCCTGTTGGGTGCATTGATGGGCATGTTCGGCGCACAGCTTAATCTTCAGGCGCGCTTGCAATYGGCCTGGGTGCTGGTGCCGTTCGCGATGTTTTTCGCAGTGTTTGCCTTGGCGATGTTCGGGGTGTTCGAACTGAAACTTCCCTACGCCATCAGCAGCCGCCTGGACCGGATCGCCGGGCGCACCGAAGGTGGCTCACTGTGGGGCGCGGCGGTGCTGGGCGTGGTGTCGAGCCTGCTGGTTTCGCCCTGCGTCTCGGCTCCCCTGGCCGGTGCGCTGCTGTACATCAGCGCCAGCGGCGATGCCTTGGGCGGCGGATTGAAACTGTTCATGCTTGGCCTGGGCATGGGCGCACCGCTGTTGCTGGTGGCGACTGGCGGCGCGGCCTGGTTGCCGAAAAGCGGGCCGTGGCTGATCTACGTGAAAAACGCGATTGGTGTGCTCTTGCTGGGGCTGGCGATCGGTTTGCTCAGCCGAGTATTGCCAGGCCAGATCACTTTACTGTTGATCGGCTTGCTCGCCGGTGGCGTCGGTTTGTTCATGGGCGCGCTGGAGTTTGTCTATAAGCCGCCGAGAAAACGCCTGGGGCAATTGCTGGGGATGTTTCTGCTGTTTTATGCACTGGCCTGTTGGTACGGCGCGTTCAGCGGTCAGTCCGATCCATTCAACCCAATTGGCCAGACGCGCCTCGTCGCCAGCAACGAGCAGCAAGCGCCAATCGCCAGCACCTGGCAAACCATAACCTCTCCAGCAGAACTGGATCGTGTCCTCGCCGAAGCCAAATCCTCCGGCACGCCGCTGCTGCTCGACTGGTACGCCGACTGGTGCATCAGTTGCAAAGTCATCGAACACGAAGTGCTCAACGATGCCAACGTCGTCGAACGTCTTAAAGGCTATCGACTGATCCGTTTCGACATCACCGCCAGCAACACCGAACAGCGCGCCCTGCTCGACCGCTACAAGCTGTTCGGCCCTCCGGCGCTGATGTTTTTCGGCAGGGACGGCGTCGAACGCACCGATGTGCGAGTGATCGGCGAGATAAACGCCACGGGCTTCGCCGAACGTGTTGCGAAAGCAAATGACCGGATTTAATCACCCGGTCACATATTTCGCGCAAACATCGGCCATCGTGCTGCCTATTGCATAGAACTGGACAGTCACAAAGTCTTTGCGGCATAGTCGCCTGGTTCTGACAATTGCACACGGATCACAAAGGAGCAGCAGATGGCGACCCTATTGGTTTTGCACGGCCCTAACCTGAACCTGCTCGGCACCCGGGAACCGGGCGTCTATGGTGCAACCACCCTGGCACAAATCAACCAGGACCTGGAACAGCGGGCGCGCAATGCCGGCCACCATTTGCTTTACCTGCAAAGCAACGCCGAGTACGAATTGATTGACCGCATCCACGCTGCTCGCGGCGAAGGTGTGGACTTCATTCTGATCAATCCAGCAGCTTTTACGCATACAAGTGTCGCGTTACGTGACGCGCTGCTGGCGGTGAGCATCCCATTCATCGAAGTGCATTTGTCTAACGTGCATAAACGCGAACCTTTCCGCCATCACTCTTACTTCTCCGATGTAGCGGTGGGAGTGATCTGCGGCCTTGGCGCCAGCGGTTATCGACTGGCCCTGGAGGCCGCACTAGAGCAGCTTGAAAGACAGGCAACGGCTTGAACAACAAGCGTTAAACGCCCCTGACCGACCCTTGGGAGTTGATGATTCATGGATATCCGTAAAGTTAAGAAATTGATCGAATTGCTGGAAGAGTCCGGCATCGACGAGCTTGAGATCAAGGAAGGCGAAGAGTCCGTACGCATCAGCCGTCACAGCAAGACGCCGGCTCAGCAGTACTACGCACCGGCTCCGATGCATGCGCCGGCACCGGCTCCAGTTGCTGCCGCCGCTCCGGTTGCTGCCGCTGCGCCTGCGGCTCCAGCGGCTCCAACGCTGAACGGCAATGTTGCCCGCTCGCCGATGGTCGGCACGTTCTATCGCAAATCTTCGCCAAGCTCGCCTTCCTTCGTTGAAGTCGGCCAGACCGTGAAGAAAGGCGACACCCTGTGCATCGTCGAAGCCATGAAGATGATGAACCACATTGAGGCTGACCACAGCGGTGTGATCGAATCCATCCTCGTCGAAGACGGCCAGCCGGTTGAGTTCGACCAACCGCTGTTCACCATCGTTTGAATCGCGGAGAGCCTTTGATGACTGCGAAGTTGGAAAAAGTTCTGATCGCCAACCGCGGTGAGATCGCCCTGCGGATTCTGCGTGCCTGCAAGGAAATGGGCATCAAGACCGTCGCCGTTTACTCCAAGGCCGACAAAGAGCTGATGCACCTGGGCCTGGCAGACGAATCCGTCTGCATCGGTCCGGCCTCCGCCRCTCACTCCTACCTGCACATTCCGGCCATCATCGCCGCTGCTGAAGTGACCGGCGCTACCGCCATTCACCCAGGCTACGGCTTCCTTGCGGAAAACGCCGACTTTGCCGAACAGGTCGAGAACTCCGGTTTCGCGTTCATTGGCCCGAAAGCCGATACCATCCGCCTGATGGGCGACAAGGTATCGGCCAAGCACGCCATGATCGCCGCTGGCGTTCCAACCGTTCCGGGCTCCGACGGCCCACTGCCTGAAGACGAAGAAACCGCTCTGCGCATTGGTCGCGAAGTCGGTTATCCGGTGATCATCAAAGCCGCTGGCGGCGGCGGTGGTCGTGGCATGCGCGTGGTGCACAAAGAAGAAGACCTGATCTCCTCGGCGAAACTGACCCGCTCCGAAGCGGGCGCAGCGTTCGGCAACCCGATGGTCTATCTGGAAAAATTCCTGACCAACCCACGTCACGTGGAAGTTCAGGTGCTTTCCGACGGTCAGGGCCACGCCATCCATCTGGGCGACCGCGACTGCTCGCTGCAACGTCGTCACCAGAAGGTTCTCGAAGAAGCGCCGGCACCGGGTATCGACGAGAACGCGCGCGAGGAAGTCCTCGCCCGTTGCGTCAAGGCTTGCATCGACATCGGCTACCGTGGCGCCGGCACTTTCGAGTTCCTGTACGAGAACGGCCGCTTCTACTTCATCGAGATGAACACTCGTGTCCAGGTAGAGCACCCGGTATCGGAAATGGTCACCGGCATCGACATCGTCAAGGAGATGCTCAGCATCGCCGCCGGCAACAAGCTGTCGTTCACCCAGGATGACGTGGTCATCCGCGGTCACGCGCTGGAATGCCGGATCAACGCCGAAGACCCGAAAACGTTCATGCCGAGCCCAGGCACGGTCAAGCATTTCCACGCACCAGGCGGCAACGGCGTTCGCGTCGATTCGCACCTGTACAGTGGCTATGCCGTTCCGCCGAACTACGACTCGTTGATCGGCAAGCTGATCACCTACGGCGCAACCCGTGACGAAGCCATGGCGCGCATGCGTAATGCGCTGGACGAGATCGTTGTCGACGGGATCAAGACCAACATCCCGCTGCACCGTGATCTGACCCGTGACGAAGGCTTCTGCAAAGGGGGGGTGAACATTCACTACCTCGAGCACAAGCTGGCTGGCGAGAAGCACTAAGCTTCAGCCGGAACATGACAAGGCCGCCTTCGGGCGGCTTTGTTGTTTCTGGAGATGCCGCCCGGAAACCTTGTGGCGAGGGAGCTTGCTCCCGCTCGGTTGCGCAGCAGCCGCAAGACCATTCATCCGAGTTGTGTCAGACAGAGCCGTATCTGCCATTTTGGGACCGCTTCGCGCTCCAGCGGGAGCAAGCTCCCTCGCCACAGAGACCGACGTCTCCGCTATTGGATGGCAACCCGGTCGTCTTCTGCCGCGCGCTCGCGTAAACTTGCGCGCTTCTCGCAGCCCGCTAGGCTGCAATCTATATTTTTCAAAGGTGCCCGCCATGCCTTGGCTGCAAGTCCGTCTCGCCATCAGCCCAGAACAAGCCGAAACCTACGAAGACGCTTTCCTTGAAGTGGGCGCCGTGTCGGTGACCTTCATGGACGCCGAAGATCAGCCGATCTTCGAGCCGGAACTCAACACCACTCCGCTGTGGTCGCACACACACCTGCTGGCCTTGTTCGAAGGCGGCACTGACGCCGCCAGCGTGCTGGCCCACCTGGAGTTGCTGACCGGCAGCCCGCTGCCCGAGCATCACAGCGAAGTGATCGAAGACCAGGACTGGGAACGCAGCTGGATGGATGGCTTCCAGCCGATGCGCTTCGGTCAGCGCCTGTGGATTGTCCCGAGCTGGCACGCCGCCCCTGAGCCTGACGCGGTGAACCTGCTGCTGGACCCAGGCCTGGCGTTCGGCACCGGCACTCACCCGACCACCGCGCTGTGCCTGGAATGGCTCGATGGCCAGGACCTGAAAGACTGCAACGTGCTGGATTTCGGCTGCGGCTCGGGGATTCTGGCGATTGCCGCCCTGTTGCTGGGCGCCAAACAAGCCGTCGGCACCGATATCGATGTGCAAGCCCTGGAGGCCTCCCGCGACAACGCCGGACGCAACAACATTGCCGACGAGCTGTTCCCGCTCTATCTGCCGGAAGATTTGCCGCAGGTTCAAGCCGACGTACTGGTCGCCAATATCCTCGCCGGCCCGCTGGTTTCCCTGGCGCCGCAACTGTCCAGCCTGGTCAAGTCCGGCGGTCGCCTGGCACTGTCGGGCATCCTCGCCGAACAGGGCGAAGAGGTTGCCGCTGCCTATGCCCGGGACTTCGATCTGGATCCGATCGCCAATCGCGACGGCTGGGTACGCATCACTGGCCGTCGGCGCTAGAATGAGCGCCTGCATAAACCGGATTGCCGCATGACCGATAGCTTCGTCACCCAGTGCCCGCATTGCCAAACCAGCTTCCGCGTCAGCCACGCTCAGTTGAGCGTGGCCCGTGGGGTGGTTCGTTGCGGCTCGTGCTTGCAGGTGTTCAACGCCGCCAGGCAGTTGCTTGAGCAACGGGCCGGCAAGGAAGCGGTAAAACCGGCTGCATCGGCGCCCGTAGAACCGCCCGTGCAGCGGGCCATCAGCCAAAAGCAATGGACCGCGGCCGAGATGGACCTGGACAGCCTGGACCTGGACGAAGAGCTCGCCCGGCTCGAACAGCGGGAAATCCAGCCGACGACGGAGTTCGGTCACCCCCGCGAAGACAGCCTCAGTGCTCGTCGCGACAGCACCGAACACGACGAAGCCCCTTGGCCCGACAGCCTCTTCAGTGAGTCGGCCGCCGATCGTGCGCAAGCCGCCGACGTGCAGACGCCATCACCGATGGTCGAACCGACGATCGAGCCAGGCAAACACTCGCGCACCGAGCCTTCGCTGTCCATGGAGCCCGTGCCACTGGACGATGAGCCCGAGATACAGCAGCTGCGCCTGCACGACCCGCTCGACGCCCCGATCCCTTTTGGCAGCCTGTCGGCGAAAACCGATGACGACGAGATCGACGATGACCTGCCCTCCGTCGAGCCCCTGCGCAAGCGACGCGAACGCAGCGAACCGGCCATGCGCGCTGAAGTGCTGCAGGACCTGACCGACGACCCGCTGCAACTGGATTGGCAAAAACGCCGCTCCCCCTGGGGTCGGCGCTTTTTCTGGCTGCTGCTGATCCTGCTCGGCGCCGCCGGCCTCGTTGGCCAGTACGTCGCCTACCACTTCGACGAACTGGCGCGCCAGGACCAGTATCGTCCGTGGTTCCAGCAACTCTGCCCGCACATCGGTTGCACAGTGCCGTCCAAGGTCGACATCGCGAAAGTCAAAAGCAGCAATCTGGTGGTCCGCAGCCACCCGGACTTCAACGGGGCGCTGGTGGTCGATGCCATCATTTATAACCGTGCGCCCTTCTCCCAGCCGTTCCCGCTGCTGGAGCTGCGCTTTGCCGACCTCAACGGCCACCTGATCGCCAGTCGTCGCTTCAAGCCCGGCGAGTACCTCAACGGCGATCTCGAAGGCCTGGCCGAAATGCCGCCGCAAACGCCGATCCACATCGCGCTGGACATTCTCGACCCAGGCCCCAAAGCGGTGAACTACAGCCTGAGCTTCCATTCGCCCGAGTGAAACACTCAAGCGTTGCAGGCTTGACGGCGGTTTCCTGACTTTGACCGTTCAAACCAAACCGCTGGCGATAACGAATTAGTTGTTCAGATTTTGTTCAATTCAGCCTTTATCCAGTCATCGAGRGCGGGTATCATGCCAACCCTTTTTCGAACTCTCATGATCCGGCCCCACAACAGGGAAGTCCTATGTCGGCGGTACGCATCGGTCCATATACATTGCACAACGGCTTGATCCTCGCCCCCATGGCGGGCGTCACCGACCAGCCCTTTCGTCAGCTGTGCAAACGATTGGGCGCTGGACTTGTAGTCTCGGAAATGGTCACCAGCGACATGAGCTTGTGGAACACCCGCAAATCGCGGATGCGCATGATCCACGAAGGCGATCCCGAGCCCCGCTCGGTACAGATCGCCGGCGGAGATGCGCAGATGCTGGCGGATGCGGCCCGGGCCAACGTCGAGCTGGGCGCACAGATTATTGACATCAACATGGGCTGTCCGGCGAAGAAGGTCTGCAACAAGGCCGCCGGTTCCGCACTGTTGAAAGATGAAGCATTGGTGACCGAGATCCTGCAGGCCGTGGTGGCTGCGGTCGATGTGCCGGTCACCCTGAAGATCCGCACCGGCTGGGACCGGGCGAACAAGAACGGTCTGACGGTGGCGAAGATCGCCGAACAGGCAGGCATCACGGCGTTGGCCGTACATGGCCGCACGCGTGCCGACCTGTACACCGGGGAAGCTGAGTACGACACCATTGCCGCGATCAAGCAGGCGGTGTCGATTCCGGTCTTCGCCAATGGCGATATCGATTCGCCCGAGAAAGCCCGGTACGTGCTCGACGCGACCGGTGCCGATGGCCTGTTGGTGGGCCGGGCTGCCCAGGGGCAGCCATGGATTTTTCGTGAAATCGACCATTATCTGCGTACCGGTGAAAAACTCCCGGCACCGGAACTGATCGAGGTGGAATGTATTCTGCTTGAGCATCTGGCCGCGCTGCATGCCTTCTATGGCGACGTCATGGGCGTGCGCATAGCTCGCAAGCATGTGGGCTGGTATCTCGCAACCTTGCCGGGCGCCAGGGAGTTTCGCGCCCACTTCAATCGTTTGGAAGATACGGAAGCACAATGCGCCTACGTTCGAGGCTTCTTCGCCGAACGTTACAAGAGCCTGACAGGGGACGGAGAAGGGGTGGCCGCATGACGATGATGACCGAGACTTTAGTGAGTGGAACAACACCCGTGAGCGACAACGTGAATTTGAAACAGCACCTCAATACACCGAGCGAAGAAGGTCAGACCCTTCGCGGGAGTGTCGAGAAGGCGCTGCACAATTATTTCGCCCACCTTGAGGGCGCTGCCGTCACGGATGTGTACAACCTGGTGCTCTCCGAAGTCGAGGCCCCCCTGCTCGAATGCGTGATGAACTACGTCAAGGGCAACCAGACCAAGGCCAGTGAGCTGCTCGGACTGAACCGGGGCACCCTGCGCAAGAAACTCAAGCAGTACGATTTGCTGTAAGCATTCAATCAAACCAGAAAGGCGCCCACGTAAAACCGGTCGCCTTTTTTGCTGACTCCTTTGCTTTTGATGGAAATTGAGATGACCGACCAGACTACCCGCCTGCCGATCCGCCGCGCCTTGATCAGCGTTTCCGACAAGACCGGGATCCTTGAATTCGCCAAAGAGCTCGAAGCCCTGGGCGTAGAGATCCTCTCCACCGGCGGGACGTTCAAGCTGCTGCGCGACAATGGTGTTGCCGCAGTGGAAGTCGCGGATTACACCGGTTTCGCAGAAATGATGGACGGTCGGGTGAAAACCCTGCACCCGAAAATCCACGGCGGGATCCTTGGTCGTCGCGGTATCGACGACGCCATCATGAGCGAGCACGGCATCAAGCCGATCGATCTGGTAGCGGTCAACCTGTACCCGTTCGAAGCCACCATCAACAAGCCAGGCTGCGACCTGCCGACTGCCATCGAGAACATCGACATCGGCGGCCCGACCATGGTCCGTTCGGCGGCAAAAAACCACAAAGACGTGGCCATCGTGGTGAATGCCAGCGATTACGCCAACGTTCTGGAAAGCCTCAAGGCCGGCGGCCTGACCTACGCTCAGCGTTTCGACCTGATGCTCAAGGCCTTCGAACACACCGCCGCCTACGACGGCATGATCGCCAACTACATGGGCACCGTGAACCAGGCGGCTGAAACCCTCTCGACCTCCGGCCGCAGCGAATTCCCGCGCACCTTCAACAGCCAGTTCATCAAGGCTCAGGAAATGCGCTACGGCGAGAACCCGCACCAGAGCGCGGCGTTCTACGTTGAAGCCAAGCCTGCCGAAGTCGGCATCGCCACCGCGACCCAACTGCAAGGCAAAGAGCTGTCGTACAACAACGTGGCCGACACCGACGCCGCGCTGGAATGCGTGAAGAGCTTCGTCAAGCCGGCCTGCGTGATCGTCAAGCACGCCAACCCGTGCGGCGTGGCCGTGAGCCCGGACGCCGAAGGCGGCATCCGTCAAGCCTACGAACTGGCCTACGCCACCGACACCGAGTCGGCGTTCGGCGGCATCATCGCGTTCAACCGCGAGCTGGATGCTGAAACCGCCAAGGCCATCGTCGAGCGTCAGTTCGTCGAAGTGATCATCGCCCCATCCGTCAGCGCAGAAGCCCGCGCCATCGTGGCCGCCAAAGCCAACGTACGCCTGCTGGCCTGCGGCGAGTGGTCGGCTGACCGCGTTCCAGCCTGGGACTACAAACGCGTCAACGGCGGTTTGCTGGTACAGAGCCGCGACATCGGCATGATCGGCAGCGAAGACCTGAAAGTGGTGACCAAGCGCGCGCCAACCGAGCAGGAAATCAACGACCTGATCTTCGCCTGGAAAGTCGCCAAGTACGTCAAGTCCAACGCCATCGTCTACGCCAAGAACCGTCAGACCATCGGTGTCGGCGCCGGCCAGATGAGCCGCGTGAACTCCGCGCGTATCGCCGCGATCAAGGCTGAACATGCCGGCTTGCAAGTGCAGGGCGCGGTCATGGCGTCGGATGCGTTCTTCCCGTTCCGCGACGGCATCGACAACGCAGCCAAGGTCGGTATCACTGCGGTGATCCAGCCAGGTGGCTCGATGCGTGATAACGAAGTGATTGCGGCAGCTGATGAAGCCGGCATCGCCATGGTCTTCACCGGCATGCGCCACTTCCGTCACTAATAAGACAACGGCCGCACTGAACCCGGTACCTGCTGCGTTGGAGCCGACCTCGATGATGCTCATTGCCAAAAGGCAACTCCGCTCATCGAGGTCGACTCCGCCTTGCATCTACCGGCTTCATTGCGACCTCCTACGGCGTGAAGCGCTTTAGGTTCCAAAACAGAATTAGCGTCATCCGAGGTTTTTGAAATGAATGTTTTGATCATTGGCAGCGGTGGCCGTGAACACGCCCTGGCCTGGAAAGTGGCTCAGGATCCGCGCGTGCAAAAAGTGTTCGTTGCCCCGGGCAACGCAGGCACCGCCATTGAAGCCAAGTGCGAGAACGTCGCCATCGACGTGCTGGCCCTCGAGCAGCTTGCAGATTTCGCGGAGAAAAACGTTTCCCTGACCATCGTCGGCCCGGAAGTGCCGCTGGTTGCAGGCGTTGTCGACCTGTTCCGCTCCCGTGGCCTGGATTGCTTCGGCCCGACCGCAGGTGCCGCGCAACTGGAAGGCTCGAAAGCCTTTACCAAGGATTTCCTGGCGCGTCACAAGATCCCGACCGCCGACTACCAGAACTTCACCGAGATCGAGCCGGCCCTGGCTTATCTGCGTGAAAAAGGCGCACCGATCGTGATCAAGGCCGATGGCCTGGCCGCCGGCAAAGGCGTGATCGTGGCCATGACATTGGCTGAAGCTGAAGACGCGGTGCGCGACATGCTCGCTGGCAACGCGTTTGGCGATGCCGGCTCCCGCGTGGTCATCGAGGAGTTCCTGGACGGCGAAGAAGCCAGCTTCATCGTCATGGTCGACGGCAAGAACGTGCTGCCGATGGCCACCAGCCAGGACCACAAACGCGTCGGCGACGGCGACACCGGTCCGAACACCGGCGGCATGGGCGCCTACTCCCCGGCACCGGTCGTCACCGCCGAAGTCCATCAGCGGGTCATGGACCTGGTGATCTGGCCAACCGTGCGCGGCATGGCCGAGGAAGGCAATGTTTACACCGGTTTCCTCTATGCCGGCTTGATGATCGACAAGGCTGGTAACCCAAAAGTTATCGAGTTCAACTGCCGTTTCGGCGATCCTGAGACCCAACCGGTGATGCTGCGTTTGCAGTCGAGCCTGGTGTTGCTGGTCGAAGCGGCCCTGGCGCAAGCGCTGGACAAGGTCGAAGCACAGTGGGATCCACGTCCGAGCGTCGGTATCGTATTGGCCGCTGGCGGTTACCCGGGTGACTACGCCAAAGGCGTTGCCATCAACGGTCTGGATGCAGCCGCGGCACTGGAAGGCAAAGTCTTCCACGCTGGCACTGCACTCAAGGACGGTCAGGTGGTGACGGCCGGTGGTCGGGTACTGTGCGCAACCGCCATGGGCACCAGCGTCGACACAGCCCAGCAGCAGGCTTACAAACTGGCGGCTAAAATCGACTGGGAAGGCTGCTTCTATCGTAAGGACATTGGCTACCGTGCCATTGCCCGCGAGCGTGGCGAAAATCAGGAATAAGCCATCCATTCGGCCAGGCAAGGGCTTGCAGCCCTTGCCGGACTATTCCGGCGCCGCGCATAGTTATATTCTGGCATCAACCTACGAAGGGATTTCGCCGTGCGCTGGCTCAGGATTGCCATAGGCTTCACCGTCACTCTGCTGACCTTGCTCTGCATGCTCCCGGCCCAGGCCTCGCAAGGCAGTGGCTGGGCGGTATTGCTCGACGAACAGGGCGATCTGCAGCTGAGCGACATCCGCTCCGGCCGCTACACCAATCAATTCAGCCCCGTTGAACTCGACCGCCTCACCGCAGCCGGGCCTGACGGTGCGCTGTGGCTGCGTTTCAGGCTGGCACCCGGCAAACACGAACAGTTGCTGAGGGTGTTCGCTCCCGACCTGTCGCACCTCAATCTGTATGTGCTCGATGGCGACCAGCTGATCGATCAATTGAATACCGGCACCGGGCAGCCTCAGGCTGAGCGCCCCCTGCCCGGCAACGACTTCATGTTGCCGCTGCCGCAAAGCGACAAAACCCTCGACGTCTATATGCGACTGGTCTCCGAACACCAGTTTCGGCCTTACATCACCCTGCAATCGGCGGTCATGAGCGCAGCCACTCAGAACCAGACGTTGATCTACGGTCTGCTCTTTGGCTGTCTCGGGATGCTGATCCTGCATAACCTGACCCGCTACACCTACACCCGCTCGCGCAGCAGCCTCTGGCTGGCAGCGTGCGAAGGGTTGTTGCTGCTCAGCCTGGTGCTGCTGCTGAACCTGGCCCGACCATGGTTGCCGAACTGGTCCGTCGTACAAACACCCGGTGCCTATCTTGCCTTGCTGCTGACCGCACCTTGCGGCCTGATGTTCGCCTACCGTTTTTTCGCCCCGCTCGGCCCGCACCCGCTGAACAAGCTGCTGCTGGGGGACATCCTGTTCATCGTGGCCTGCGGCCTGCTGCTGTTGTTCGTCAACACCCTGCCGCTGAACCTGATCACGTACGCACTGGTTGCCCTGGCCGGCCTGAGCATGTTGTTCGTCAGCGCCCATCACTGGCAAAAAGGTTATCGCCCGGCTCGCCTGTTCGTGGCGGCCATGGTGGTGTTCAACCTTGGCACGTTGATTATCCTGCCGGCGCTGCAGGGGCTGACCCTTGTCGCCCCGCAAGGCCTGATCATCACCCTGCTGGTGTTTATCTGTATCAGTGGCCTGTTGATGAGTGTGGCCCTGGGCGAGCGACAGCGTAGCATCACCGAAGACCGTTTCAGCGTCAGTCGCGACCTGGCTGCCAGCAATGCCGAAATAAACGCCAAAGCTGAATTCCTGGCGAAAATCAGCCACGAAATCCGCACCCCGATGAATGGTGTGCTGGGCATGACCGAACTGCTGCTGGGCACACCGCTGTCGGTCAAGCAGCGCGACTATGTGCAAACCATCCATAGCGCCGGCAACGAACTGCTGACACTGATCAACGAAATTCTCGACATCTCCAAGCTCGAGTCCGGACAGATCGAGCTGGACGATGTGCAGTTCGACCTCAATGCCCTGATCGAAGACTGCCTGAGCATCTTCCGCGCCAAGGCCGAACAACAGAACATCGAGCTGATCAGCTTTATCCAGCCACAGGTACCGCGCGTCATCAGCGGCGATCCGACGCGCCTGCGCCAGACCCTGCTGAGCCTGCTGGAAAACGCCCTGAAGAAAACCGACGAAGGCGAGATTCTGATCGTTGTCGCCCTGGATGAACGCAGCGCCAAACCGCGGCTGCGCATCGCCGTGCAGGACAGCGGCCAGCCGATGGAGGCTGAAGAGCGCGACGCACTGATGCACGCCGAGCTGCACAGCAAGCATTTCCTCTCGGCCACCAGCCTGGGGGGCAATCTGGGGCTGGTGATTGCCCGTCAGCTGATCCGTTTGATGCAGGGCGAATTCGGCATCAAGAGCGGCGCCAACCAAGGCAGCACATTGTGGCTGACCCTGCCACTGGACCCGGACCGTCTCGAGCATCCGACCTCGGACCTGGACAGTCCGTTGCAAGGCGCACGCGTACTGGTCGTGGACGACAACGACACCTGTCGCAAGGTGCTGGTGCAGCAGTGCAGCGCCTGGGGCCTGAACGTCAGCGCCGTACCGTCCGGCAAGGAGGCCCTGGCGCTGCTGCGCACCAAGGCCCACCTGCGCGATTATTTCGACGTGGTCCTGCTGGACCAGAACATGCCCGGTATGACCGGCATGCAACTGGCCGCCAAGATCAAGGAAGACCCGAGCCTGAACCACGACATTCTACTGATCATGCTCACCGGCATCAGCAACGCGCCGAGCAAGATCATCGCGCGCAACTCCGGGATCAAGCGCATCCTCGCCAAGCCAGTGGCCGGCTACACCCTCAAGACCACCCTGGCGGACGAACTGAACCAGCGCAACAACGGCCCGGCTACCTCGCAGCACCTGCCCACCGGCCCCACCCTTCCGGTCAAGGTGCCCAGCGACTTCCGCATCCTGGTGGCCGAAGACAACAGCATCTCGACCAAGGTCATCCGCGGCATGCTGGGCAAGCTCAACCTGCAACCGGATACCGCCAGCAATGGCGAAGAAGCCTTGGTGGCAATGAAGGCCCAGCGTTACGACCTGGTGCTGATGGACTGCGAAATGCCAATCCTTGACGGCTTCTCCGCCACCCAGCAATTGCGTGCCTGGGAAGTCGGCAACCAGCGGATTCGCACCCCCGTGGTGGCGTTGACCGCGCACATCCTCGCCGAGCACAAAGAGCGCGCGCGTCAGGCCGGCATGGACGGGCACATGGCCAAACCGGTCGAGCTGTCGCAGTTGCGCGACCTGATCGAGCATTGGGTTGCCCAGCGCGATCATCAGAATCGTACGGCTTCGACATTCTGAGCAATCTCCCGTCGCGCGCCGACAACTTTCTAAACCGGCTGATAGACTCCGCTCCAACAATCTCCTGCCGCGAGCCGATATTATGCTCCACGTGTTATTCAGCGTTTATCTGAAGATGCTGGTGCTCTACAGCCCGTTCTTCGTGTTGTCCTGTTTCATCAGTCTGAGCCGCGGTTATTCGCGCAAGGAACAACGTCGCCTGGCCTGGAAAGTGGCAATTGCCACACTGGTTTCCAGCGTCTTGCTGTACCTGTTCGGGAGGGTGATATTTGACGTGTTCGGCATTACCGTGGATGCATTTCGCATCGGCGCCGGCAGCGTGCTATTCATCTCGGCGCTGGGCATGGCCCAGGGTAAGTCGGTGGTGCAAACCGACAACGTGCAGCAAGACGTGACCATCGTCCCGCTGACCATCCCCCTGACCGTCGGCCCGGGCACCATCGGTGCGCTGTTGGTAATGGGTGTCAGCCAACCGCACTGGGACGACAAACTCACCGCGATCCTCAGCATTGCCCTGGCCAGTTTCACGGTGGGGGTGGTGCTTTACTTGTCGAACCGTATCGAGCGGATTCTTGGCGATCAGGGCCTGCAAATCGTCAGTCGCTTGATGGGACTTTTTGTCTGTGCGCTGGCAGCACAGATCATCTTTACCGGCGTAAAAGGCTATCTGGTGCCCTGATAGGCGAACAACTCCGTCATCCCGTGAACGTGGTGATCGCCACACCGACCCCATCATGTCAAAGGCCGCGAACGGAATCGTTCGCGGCCTTTTTTCATGAACCCGGCGCCAGTCGCTGCTTATCCTGCGACTGCCGGCTCCGCCAACAACTCCTGCAGCGTTGCACTGCCGTTTTTTTCTTTCCTGTCGCGCAACCGCGCCACGAACATCGATACCGGATGGGATTGCAGCTTTTCAAACGCGAGGAACACATCACCGCGCAATGCCGGGTCGACGGAACACACATCACGGAAGATCAGACTGTGCTCACTGTCCGGGTCAACGATGACCAGATGTTCCTGAACAATCTCGAACAGCAATCTTTGCGGATCATCGAAGGCCCAGATCAATTTGCCTGGAATGGCCGGCACTTCACCCAGTGCGTGCCGGCAGTCGACGATGACTGAGTCGAGCCTCAGCCAGACAGCCTTCGTCAGGTGATAAGTCACGGCACCCTGCCCCAATCGCAGAATCAACGTATTGACGTCATCGGGAATCAGCGGCAGGAGATCACCCAGGGGCTTTTCTCCTTCGACAACCAGCACTTCGGCGTTGCGCTGGACATAATCGAACGGCCCGATGCTTCGCCTGTCCGGATACACACGCACCCGTCCTTCCCGGGCCTCATGCAGCAACACATTGACCCGGCCTTGAGTGCCCAGCAGCGAATAATCTGCGGGCAGATCCTTACCGGTAATCCGGATCAACCGGGCGCTTTGGACGGCATACCACTGCAAGCTGCCGGGTTCGGACTCCACAGATACAAATTCGGCATGTTCCGTCGTTTCCAGTAACGCCTGGAGACTTTCGATAAAGTGTTCGCCATGGGCGCTCACCCAGTCGTGGCTGACGCCAGTGATGATCTCCACCTCTTGATGGCGGAGTTCGAGCAGTACGCCGTCAACGGTTGTCCCACGCAAGCCGGCGCCCTCGATGGTCACGTCGGCAAAACGCCAATCCGCCCACTCTGGTTGATGAGCCGGCAACCTGTCGCCCAGTAACAATCGCGAGCCCGTGCCGAATGCCTGATCAAGTTGCTGCGGATCGATGAACGTCTGATTCCAGATTTCACCGCTGGACAGATCGAACAGCCAGACCGCCTGATTGTCCGGGGTAACGCCAAGCAGGCGAATTTCCTTGTCGAGTCCCGGATCGCACAGCACCAGGCGGTTACTCACATACCAGGCACCCACGTTGCCGTTATCGGCGAAATTGCGCAGGCCGACAATGGCAATATTTTTGCCTGGGTAACGCTCGGCAATCGGCTCCAGCGCCTGCCACCACTGGGCGCGGCCGTTGAGCCACTGCTCGCTCAGGCCGCCCAGCTGCACCTCGCCTTGCGCGGTCAGGTTGAAAAACAGCCCCTCCTCATCGAGTGCCACATAGCCGCTCTCGACGGCCACGACCTGCTTGAGCCCGGCGGGCTGCACCCATTGGTGGGCCCATTGTCCCTTGTCCTCTGTCACGGTCCGTTGCAGTCGGCAAAGGGTCTGGGCGAGCCGGTCGTAAATGAAGAATATGTCGCTGTCGTCGGCCATCGGCAACAGCATCAGATCGTTCAGGTGCTTGATCGAATCGGCCCAGCCACGCGTGTGTTGAGGTCGGGGCAGCGGATGAATGAGCAACTGATCGCGACTGCGAACCCACGCCATGTCTCGCCGATCCGGGTCAAACTTCCAACAGATCGAAACGTAAGGCGCCGGCTGCCAGTCGACCGTTGTGAAGCCGTCCCGCTGAGGAACAGGATTGAAAGACACATACTTGCCGAACACCGATGACCAGTCGGCCAGCGTTTCGCTGGCAAACACCAACGCCTGCAGTTCCCGCGCCATATCGTGAGTCACGGAACTCAACAGCAATCGACCTTCATGAATCAGGTAACGGTACTGCCTGGCGGCCTGATTGCCCGTGACGTACTCCTGCACGACATGAATCACACCATGAGCATCCGCTTCGATACTGCGAATGGAGCCTTTGCTGTCCTCTAGCAGTAAGCGATAGCGATTCTTGAGCAAGCCTGTGGCGGCATCGACTTGCCAGATCTGGTGGCCCTCCGGTTGGTAGAAATAAGCAGAACCCTCGACCACCATCGACAGCTGCGCCTCGTCGGCCTCAAGGACGGTCTCGTTGCGGATATACAGGAAACGATCTTCAGCGCAGTCATACCAGGCATTGGTGTAACGGGGCTCGTCCGGCGCCTCGTACGGAATCAGGTAACGATGGATCTGCGTGTACGGCAATACCAGTCGATGCTCCTGCGCGAGGCCTTTGTAGTGCGCCAGCAATGCCTGTTCATCGAGTCCTTCAGGCGCTGTCTGCTGGAGAATGTCCAATTGGCGTTTGCCAGGGTCAACGCTGAACAACTGTTTATCCGCCACCTGGATCAGCACCTCATGACGACCTTTGCCGGAAATTTTCACATGGACAGTACCGATGTACAGTTCGCCGTAAGGCTCGATGCGGATGTCACTTTCACTCGCCCAGCTTGCCTGCAACACCCAGCGGCATTGCTTCAGGCTTGGAGAGACAAGACGGATACTTGCACCGGGATTGAGCATCAATGAACAGCTCCCCCCCGCGCCTGTCAGCTCATACGACAGCTTGCCGTGCCAGGCATCCGGCAAAACGGGGACCACCAGTGAACGATCCACCGCATCCAGTTGCACCTCGATGACTGTTTCGCGATACACCGGATTCAGGCGGTGGAGGATGTAATGCGACGGAAAGGAATAGAACGTAAACAGAAATAGCCGCTGACCATCCGCTTGCTTTTTTTCAAGGCGCCGGGCCGTGTCAAAACCAGGGTCGTGAAATGCGGAGGCGAACGGCAGCGCCTTGTACTCATAGCCGTAAAAGGTTTGCGGTGTGCATGGCAGCACAATGGCATGCCCTGTGGGCGGTGCAAATTCTTTTTGACCGGGCAGGTTCAATTCCTGGCGGATATTGATCGCTCGCGTGTAATCAACATCGAAACCCGGCACTCCAAAGTGGTCGTGCAGTGGAAACAGCTTCGGGCTGTCGAGCAGCAACTTGCCAGCACCCAGATCTATGCGCTGGACGATCAGCGAAGGCCGCACGACCCAGGCGCCAACGGTGTGATCGAACCGGTAGCCGTGCGAGCGATACCCCCGATCCATGTCGTCGAAGAACTTGCCGACCTCCTCGGCGTCTCGCAAGATGCTGGCAAACCCTTGGGCCAGTGCAGCAACACCAATGGCCAGGCCACCAAGAATCACCCCGGCGCCACCGAGCACCGCAGCGGCGGTCGATGCGCCGGCCAGTCCTGCACCGATACCGCCTGCCGTGAGCGCCAGGCTGGCGGTATCGAATGTCAATTGAGTACCGAACTGGGCCTTCTCGACTTCGTTTTGCGCCGTCGACAACTGATAAATATCAAAGCCGACATTGGCCAGCCCCAATACGGCGCCGACGCCTTCACCGGCTGCATGCCCCAAAGCTTCGCCGACGACCGGAGCGCAAGTACGAGCGATGATTTTCTCTTCTCTCAACGCGGTGCGAACCAACTGCACCAGGCCAACCACATCCACGACGGAGCCATGCACCAACTGGGCATAGTTGACGTAAGCGTGCAGGCGCACGGCGGTGGTCAATGTCCGGCCCTCCCCTTCCCGGCCACGCAACGCGTTCATCAACGCCTGAATGGCGAACCCTGCGTTGAGGGTGTGAACACTGCCGATCTCGGTCGGATCCACGACACCGCCCGTCCCGGCCGGTTTACGCGCCAGGGTCGAAAACTGTTCCGACAGCCAATTCTTGATCCGCAACAGACGGTGATCGCCGCTGATCACCTGAACCTCGTGTTCCGGGTCTGACGGATTGATCAGACTCACCCGATATTTACCCTCGGGCGTAATTTCCAGCGTTTCGAACAACGGCACCAGCGGCGTTACCGACGCATGCAACTCCTGCAAACCGACGCTGGCGTGTGCGATCTGCTGTCCCCACCAGTGGCTATCGAGCTCCAGCAAACTGCTGCCCAGATGCCAATTGTTGACCAGCGATTGCCCACGGGCACTGTTCAGGCGCTGGCGAATCGGACGCAGCGGTGCTCCCGGCAACGGTTCGGACTTCAGTAGCTGCTCCACGGCAAATCCGGCAGACAGCTTCAAGTCAGACACCTTTCCCCCATGCAGGTCAATCAGGTCAAACTCCGGCCGGGCTTGCGAACCATAGGCCGCGTAATGCCGTGCCATGCCTTGCTTCAGAAAAAAGTATTCCAGCGCCCGCTTGAACATGGCCGGTTGCTCGAACTCGAACAACGCGAAGTTGGGGTCGTAAAAATGATAAGTGGTGTGATCGCCCTCTACGGTCTTGGCCACCAGCATCGAATGATTGTCGGAGTTAAGCATCAGTGCGCGGCTGCCTTCATGTTGCTCGAGAGCGGCAGTGACCTGATCCAGGTCCGCGCGGTCAAGCGGTGCCCCTACATCGTTCAATTGCACATCCCGCAGCTCTTCCAGCGCTTGAAGGAAGGTTGCCGAATCAGCTTGCTCGGGATCGATGGCGGACAGATAGAAACGTTCACGCAACTGCCGGGAGGCCACGTCGTCCTGCAGCAGTGCCGCGCTCATCACCAGGGTCAACGGGTAGCACCGACCACCAACCGCCTCGCCACCGCTGCGCAGCAGCAGATCCTGGGGAACCAGTTTGATGCTGCTGGCTTCGATCTCGTCGAGTATCTGCCCCACCTTCTCGACGATCTGCATGCGATGTTCAAGGGTCGCCACCTGCTGGATTTGCGCCACATGGCGCCCCCACTGGCCCGCCGTCCGCGCCAGTGTCAATGCAGCCTTTTTCAGTTCAAGTGCGCTGCCGGCCGCCCTCGGCGCCGGTTCTGAATCACTGTTCAGACTGGCGATGAATCCCGGTGCCTCGCGCTTGTACAGTTGCCGCTCAATGACGGCGTAACGGCCTGAAGCGCCCTGCCCGACCATGCTGTTGGCCAGATTGTCCAGCTCACCGGTGAACTCCACAAAGCGTTGGTTATGCAGTGAGTCCATCCCCAACAACACCCCCAGCGACAGCCTCTGCAAGGGGGTCGTCTCGACGAAGTGACGGGTGCCATTGGCGATGTCGCTCAGCACTTCATCGACACCCGGGTTGTGGCTTTTCCCATCGTTCAGGAAAGCAGGGGCTTGCGATTCGAGGGGCTTATTACGAATGGCCTGGCGATCATCAAAACTCAGCGGCAGTGGATCTTCGAAGCGGATAGCGCCAGTGTGTCCCCGACTCATCGCCGCCATGAACGGCTCGCCCAGCCCTTCGACCAAACGCTCCAGCACGTGGGTCAGCAGCACCGGCCGCTCTTCGATCACCGGCCAGCCCTGCTCGAACTCAATCGTCGGGCCTTTGAGCAATTGCGCGATATCGCCGCTATAACGGGTCTTGTATTGGCCTTCCTGCCAGCGTTTCTGCTCATTACTGACCCATTTATCAGGGTCGGTTTCATTGTCCTTCCAGGAATGGTCCAGTTCTTCTTCGGTCGCGCGGTTGACCGACGTGTAGCGCGCAATGGCGGCCTCCTTGCGCACGGCCTCAGCCACCGAGGGGGTAAAGTGGGCTCTTGCGTAATCGGCCATGCCATCACGCACGGCTCCAGGGCCGGTCAGGTAGATAGTCCCTTCGCTCTGAAGCCGAATGCCGTCGCGAAAGTAGGTCGCAATGGCATCGATCAGAAACCCTGCAAATATTTCCTCTTCCATCGACAGCTCAATCAGCGGCCCATACGTTCCTTCCACCACTTCCTGCACCAGCGGTGCCATGGCATCAACATCGCTCAAAGCAACGCCTCGTCGGGCGGCCAACCGGTTCGAAGCCTCTATCACCTCATAGTTGAACCGGAAACGCTCGAGCACGGTTTGCAGAATCGTCGAGCGGGGATGCGCCATCAGAAATGCATTCGTTATCGAACTGCCTTCCGACGCCGCTCGCAGCATAAAGGGTCGGGCCAACCGATCTGCCGGTGGCTGAAATACCTCACTCAGGCCCGGCCGGCTTTTTACAAAAGCCTCCAGTGCCGGCAAATGCTCAGGGGGAATCGTCTCGATGTAACTGGAGGATGCCCGACGCCCAGGCATCCATTCAGGATTGTCATTGAGCAATAACTGCAAAATCCCCAAATGCGCATCGGAACCCAAACCGTGGATATCGACTCCGCCCAGCGTTCTCGATAACGGCGGCAGGTTATCCACATCGGCATAGATGCCACCTTCGCCAAACAGAACTTCAACACGCACCACATCGGACGCCGCCGCCAGATTGCCGCGTAATCGCATTTCCTGTTCGTAGATGCCCTGTAATTGCAACGGCACCTCGGCCGCATCAAGATCGCGCAATTGGAAACCGTTCATGTCCTGCACACTGCGGTGATTGCTTTCCTTCAACGCTTGCAGCTTCGCCGCATCCTGGCCGTAGGCCCGAGTCAGCAAATCCATCCGTGCCTCATCGGCTGATTCACCGTTTGCCACTGCCGCATTGATGTGTGCGTACATCTGTTGCTTCAGAACAATAGCGCGCTCCTCGTACAGGGTTGCCAGTTCATCTTCGGAGATACTTTTGTCTGCGACCTGCGTCAGGGCATGCGCCTTGGCGGCGTCGACAATCAGTTTGTTGGTTTGATATGCCAGCAGCGCATCACTGTCATACCAGAGATTGAGGGTGTAGCCATGCTCGGCCAACACCTGTTTCCATAGGTTGAGGTAATCGCGCTGAATGGCGCCGAGACCGCCACCGAGCCAGACAAAATGCAACACCTTGGGAACTTCCGTCGCCACTGTGTTCATCTGCTCCACACTGAACCGAAGACGCGACTCATACCGTTCGACTTCGTCATGTATCTGCGATAGTTGCATCGCGGTGTCGTCAGCATTGCCCGGCGTCTGCGAATCAAGATTGCGTTTGACTCGCTTGTTGCCCAGCAACAGTGTCAGCGTGTGTTTGAATAACCCTAACGGTTCGAGCAGTCTTGGCGACTCCAGCAGCCCCACACAGGCAAAGTAATAACGCAATAGTTCCTCGTAGTGCGGACTGTCTTTATGCGACGACAATCCGCGCTCAAGATCCGCCAGTTTGAAAAGACTGACAAAATCAACATAACCATCCTTGTTTCGGCGCTCAATATCGTGCATGCGTATCCCGTTTACTGTGTCGGTTTAATTATCAACGAATAGGCCAGCCAATAAGCACAGACACTCAAACAACAGGGCATCTAAAGTCTTGGCCTGGAAGTTGAAAACTACGCCTTGAAACAGGCAAGCTCAAACAGGAAGAAATTCAATTAATTTCAATAAAGCAGAAACAAAAAAATTTAACAACACACTCTAACGACACCAAAAGTTACTTAACACACCACGAACAAACATTAAACTACTGCCACTTCAAACAAACCTGTCACACACTCAACAATGCAAAATATTTAATATTTCCGAATAAATAAAACAAGACATTAGCGACAGAAAAAAGACCACAGGCAACCGCGCCAAATCCCATGACAGCCGCTGAAAAGGACGACACGTTCGAACGTGGAAAAAACCAACCCGACCACTGGGATTCCAGTGCTGTGAAGTGACGGAAAAGACCGCGGCCCCGAAGGGCCGCTGGCTATCAGGACGCCGGTTTTTCACCGTACCAGCGTGGCGTATACACCCAATCGCCGCCCTCCGCGCGAGGGAATGCGCAGGTAGTGGAAGAGCCGACGAGCACCATGGTGCGCATGTCCACTTGATCCGGGGTCAACGCCCCCAAGGTGGTCGTGCGTAAGGTCTGTCCCGGTCGGCCGATATCCCGCCCCAGCACCACCGGCGTTTCAGGTTTGCGATGCTGCGCGACGATCTCCAGCGCACGCCCCAGCTGCCATGGCCGTGAACGTGAGATCGGGTTATAGAACGCCAGGGCCAGGTCCGCTTCGGCGGCCAGGTCCAGACGCTTTTCGATGATCGACCACGGCTTGAGATTGTCCGACAGGGACATCACGCAGAAGTCATGCCCCAGCGGCGCACCGGCCTGGGCAGCGGTGGCGAGCGACGCGGAGACGCCCGGCAGGATCTCCAGCTCGACAGTGTGCCAGGCCGGGTCACTCGACTCGTGCAAGGCTTCAAGCACCGCCGCCGCCATCGCGAACACGCCCGGGTCGCCTGAGGACACCACGATCACCGAACGGCCCCGGGCCGCCAGTTCGAAGGCGTGGCGGGCACGCTGCATTTCTTCGCGGTTGTCGGTGCAATGCAGCACCTGATCCGCGCGGAAGGGACCGGCCATGCGCACGTAGGTTTCGTAGCCGAGCACATCGGTGGCCCGGGCCAATTCGGCCTTGACGGCCGGCACCATCAGTTCGGCGGCGCCCGGGCCGAGGCCGATCACGGCCAGACGCCCGCGTGGGCGGCCGACTTGCGTGAGGTCCAGTGGCTGTTCGGTCACGGCCACAGCCACATTGTTTGCCGTTGCGATGATCGTCGCCTCGGGCACCGCGCTACGGGCCAACGCGCCGATATCGCTCGCCGGCGCGACAAAACGCAGCGGCACACCCAGCGCAACGGCCGCTTCATGCAACACCGGGCTGGCCATTTCAGTGTCAGGCGCCACCAGGCAGGCCAGCGCCTGCACCGCGACGTTCGCCTGCTGTAACGCCGCGCGAACAGTGCTCGGCAAATCTGCGGCGGCGCCAATCGCCACCGCAACACTGCGCGGATAAATCACCAGCTCATTGGCACTTGCCTCACGGACGTTGCTGCCGACATGGATCGAACGCTGCGCCAGCGGATCTTCCACCAACTGCGCCTGCTCCAGCCACGGCGCCGCGCCTTCGATGCGCACGCTGTGCCCGGCGAGCAAATCAGAGACAAAACGCTTGCCCAGTTCCAGATCGCCAAGGGCGTAACCGCTTGGCGGATTGAGCAGGCAGGTGCCAAAGCGCAGTTCGCCGCTGGTGGTGATCGCCGCAGCGACCTGCAACCCGCTAGCGATCTCGCGCGCCATGACGTTCACTCCACCGAGGCCACCGAGCAAGGGCACCACCGCGCTGCCGTCTTCGGCCACGGCCAGCACCGGCGGTTCGGCGCCCTTTTCCAGCAACAGCGCAGCCAGGGTGCGAATAACGATCCCCGCCGCGCACAGGGCAATGATCGGCGTGTCCTGCTGATACAGCTCGCGCAGGGTCGCGCCGAATTCGGGATAAGTGCGGTCGGCACCCTCGACCCGTCCGGCCAGGCCGTGGATCAACGCAGCCGGATACACCTGTTGAATGCGGCGGGCAGTGGCCAGACTGCCTTGACCGAGAATGACGATTGCGGGCGTGGAATGAGTCATCAGCCTTGCCACCGCTCGCCGGGAACGATGATCAGCGAGAAATACGGCGAGGACATCGGCTCGACCTGATCCAGCGGCACGATTTTCTGGTTGGCCATGGTCGCGCGCTCCACATACAGCGCACGCTCTGCCAGACCGAGTTCTTCGAGCACCTGACGGACCTTGGGAAAGTTACGCCCCAGTTTCATGATCACTGCCGCATCGGCATCGGCCAGGCGACGCTTGAGGTCTTCGTGGGGCAGCACGCCGGACAACACCGACAGGCTCTGATTGCGATACACCAGCGGCGCACCGAGTACCGAGGCGCCACCAAGCATCGAGCAGACACCCGGCACGACTTCGGCTTCGTAACGCTCGGCCAGTCGATCGTGCAGGTACATGTAGGAGCCGTAGAAGAACGGATCGCCTTCGCAGATCACCGCCACATCACGGCCGGCGTCCAGATGCGCGGCGAGTTGTTCAGCGGCCGTATCGTAGAAATCGCTGATCACTTGTTCATACGACAACGGTGCCGGCAGCGCTTCGGTGGTCACCGGATAAACCAGCGGCAGCAGGGTTTGTGGATCTTGCAGATGCGCTTCGATGATGCCGAATGCATTGCCCTTCTTGCCCTTGGCGACGAAGTACGCCACCACTGGCGATTCGCGCAGCAGGCGCAAGGCTTTGACGGTAATCAGTTCCGGATCACCGGGGCCGACGCCCAGGCCAATCAAACGTCCAGGTTGCTGCATCATTCGATCTCCGTGGCGAGGGCATTGACGGCGGCGGCGGCCATGGCGCTACCGCCCAGCCGGCCTTGCATGATGACGAAAGGCACACCACGGCTGTCCGCCGCGAGCATCGCCTTGGATTCGGCGGCGCCGACGAAGCCCACCGGGAAGCCGAGGATCAGCGCCGGCTTCGGCGCGCCGGCATCGAGCATTTCCAACAGATAAAACAGTGCGGTCGGTGCGTTGCCGATCACCACCACGCTGCCTTCCAGATGCGGGCGCCACAGCTCCAGCGCGGCGGCGGAACGGGTATTGCCCAACTCGCGGGCAAGCTCCGGCACGCTGTCGTCGCGCAGGGTGCAGATCACCGGGTTGTTGGCCGGCAAACGCGCACGGGTCACGCCTTCGCTGACCATCCGCGCGTCGCACAGAATCGGCGCACCGGCCGCCAGCGCATCGCGCCCGGCCTTGCCGGCGCCTTCGGAAAATTGCAGACCATCGATGGCCTCGACCATGCCGCAGGCGTGGATCACCCGCACGGCGAGTTTCTCCAGATCGGCCGGAATACGCGCAAGGTTGGCCTCGGCGCGAATGATCGCGAAGGAGTTGCGATAGATCTCCTGACCGTCGCGGATGTAATCAAGCATCAAGGGAACTCCGTGAGCGGGCGTCGAGCAAGGCTGCGACCGCTTCAATAGTAAGGTTGTGTGCGTGCAGGGCGCCGAAACCCGGATGCCCTGCATCGCGAAAATAGAGGTCGTAGTGACCGGGGGCGACAGCCAGCAGCGTGACCGGTGCTACATGGGCCGCGGCGCAGGAACGCTGGCAGCCGGATAAATGCACTGCTTGATCGTGACGTTGCAACAGCGCGGCCAACTGCATGGCGTCGCTCTTGGTATCGGCCAGGCCCTTGCCGCAGCCAGCGGAACCGGTGCAGGCGATCAACCGCGACACAGGCTGATCAGCGTCACATAGCAGGCCCAGTTGCTCCAGACGCCTAATCACTTCAGGCGCCCGCTCTTTTCGAACGTTGGGCAGCAACAGACTTTGCCATGGAGTGAAACGCAGACTCGCGTCGCCGAATTCGCACGCCAGTTGCGCCACGCCCCTGAGCATGACGGGATCGAGCCGCCCCAAAGGCGGTACGGCGCCGACATAGACGTATTCGGCTTCACGTTGCGGATGAGCGCCGATGTGCAGAGTGTCCAGGTTCAGTGAACGCTGCCAATCGGTAATCGACTTCAAGGGCACACGCTCGGCCAGGCGAGCGAGAAACTCTGCGAGTGGATACTCGGCCAGCAAATGACGCATTCGTGTTTGATCCGGACGCGCCAGGTCGAGAAACAACTCCAGCACCGCTACCACCAGTGCGTGCCCCTGCTCGCGTGACACCGCGCCTGCGGGCCTGTCCGTAGGGCAACCCGCCAGACCGAACGCCAGTAACAGCTCGCCGTTTCGCTCAGCAGCAGACAACCACAGATCATGCGGGTGTTCGAGCATCGCCAACGCCTCGCCGCCATCGAGTTGCACGGCAAACTTGGCGCTGAGTTCGTGGAAACGTTCGTGGCTTTGCAGCGTCGTGAGGATCTGCTCCGCCAGCGCATGCGTGTCGAAGAGCATGTGCCGGTCAACCCCGGCAGACGGGCTGAGCATCAGATTGCGCACATCGTCGCCCGCCGCGGTACGCGGCCCCAACCCTGCGGCGAGCAGACTGTCGATCAAAGCCGTCTGCTGACTGCCAATTCCGCGAATCTGCAGGTTGGCCCGGTTGGTCGCCTCGATCACGCCCCCGGCAAACCGTTCGGCCGCGCTGGCCACCGCTTCAGCCTGGACCGCGCTGATCGAGCCGCCGTTCAATTTGATCCGGCAGATGCCGCCATCCAGTGCCGGGACGATACGCAGCAACCCCGGGCAGGCCGAGGGGCGTAAGGCGGTGGACATCGGGCGTTCGTTCAAAGGGGCGACCGGCTGTGTGGGAAAGGCGCTTCGCAGGCGAAGGCGCGGTATTATGCCTGCTTTGTCCGACGGCATGAAAAGCCTGCCCGTCGGAACACCCCGTTTGAGGCATTTTTTGAGGACTGCAGATGTCGCCCTGGCTGACAGTAGTAGGTATCGGTGAAGACGGCTTCAAGGGCCTGGGCAAGAACGCCCGTCGCGCCCTTCTGGGCGCTTCGCGGATATTCGGCGGCCAACGGCAACTGGATTTGTTGCCCGTGTGCATTCGCGGCGAGCGCCAGCTCTGGCCCAGTCCATTCTCCCTTGAACCCCTATTGGCGCTGCGGGGCGAGCCGGTTTGCGTGCTGGCCAGCGGCGACCCGATGTTCTTTGGCGTCGGTGCCAGCCTGGCGCGGCAACTGCCCGGCGCAGAAATGCTGATCCTGCCCGCCCCATCCTCCGTGTCACTGGCGGCCGCTCGCCTGGGCTGGCCGTTGCAGGATGTGGTGACGCTGTCGGTGGTCGCCCGTCCCGTCGCCGCGCTCAACGCTCATTTGTTCAGTGGTGTGCGTTTGCTGGTGCTGAGCAACGACGGCCAGAGTCCAGCGGCCATTGCGGCGCTGCTGCGTGAGCGCGGTTTCGGGCCGAGTCGCCTGACCGTGCTGGAACATCTGGGCGGCGAAGCCGAACGGCGCATCGAGGGCGCTGCCAACGACTGGAGCGACCCGGCGATCGCCGATCTGAACCTGATCGCCATCGAATGCATCGCTGAACCCAACACACCGCGCCTGTCGCGCCTGGCCGGCCTGCCGGATTCGGCCTTCCAGCACGACGGCCAACTGACTAAACGCGACGTGCGCGCCATCACCCTTTCTCGCCTCGCCCCGATCCCCGGCGAACTGCTGTGGGACGTCGGCGCCGGCAGCGGCTCGATCGGCATCGAATGGATGCGCGCTCACCCGAGTTGCCGAGCGCTGGCCATCGAAGCGGATGAGGGACGGCAAGCGTTGATTGAACACAACCGCGATGCCCTGGGCGTTCCCGGCCTGCAATTGATTCGCGGCAGTGCGCCGCAAGCCCTGAGCGGACTCGAACGTCCGGACGCGATTTTCATCGGCGGTGGCGTCACTCGTGAAGGCGTGCTCGATACTTGCTGGGCGCAACTCAAACCCGGCGGCCGGTTGATCGCCAATGCTGTGACACTGCAAAGCGAAGTGACCTTGATGGCCTGGCGTGAACGGCATGGCGGTGAGCTGACCCGCATTCACGTCGCCCAGGCGCAACCGTTGGGCGAGTTCGATACCTGGCGTCAGGCGCTGCCGATTACCTTGCTGGACGTGACGAAACCCCTCGATGCGTGACGAAACCGCCGAACAACCCGCCCCGCTGCGCAGCGGCCTGACCACCGGCAGCTGCGCCACCGCCACCAGCCTCGCGGCCGCCCGCCTGCTGCTCGGCGGCGTGGAAGCGGACGCCGTCGAGATCATTCTGCCCAAAGGCAAACGGGTACAGATGCGCCTGGAGTTCTGTCGACTGACGGACGACGGCGCCGAAGCCGGAACGATCAAGGACGCTGGCGACGACCCCGACGTGACCCACGGCGCCCTGCTGTTTTCCCAGGTGCGCCTGCACAGCGAACCGGGTATCCGCTTCAGCGCCGGCCGTGGCGTCGGCACCGTCACCCGGCCCGGGCTGGTGCTGAACGTCGGCGAACCGGCGATCAACCCGGTGCCGCGCAAGATGATCACTGATCACCTGACGTTGCTGGCCGAGGAACTGAATTACCAGGGCGGCTTCGAGGTTACGGTAAACGTCGAGGACGGCGAAGCCCTGGCGCTGAAGACCATGAACCCGCGGCTGGGCATTCTCGGCGGCTTGTCGATCCTCGGCACCAGCGGCATCGTCCGGCCATTCTCCTGCGCCGCCTACATTGCCTCGATCCACCAGGGCATCGACGTCGCCAAAACCAACGGTTACCTGCACATCGCCGCGTGCACTGGCAACGCCAGCGAAGACACCATGCGCCGGGTCTACGACTTGCCGGAAATCGCCCTGATCGAAATGGGCGACTTCGTCGGCGCGGTGCTCAAGCACTTGCGTAAAGTACCTGTGGAAAAACTCAGCCTGTGCGGCGGCTTCGGCAAGATCAGTAAACTGGCGGCCGGGCACATGGATTTGCACAGTCGGCATTCAAGCATCGACCTGCCGCAACTGGCCGAATGGGCCGCGGCGGTCGGTGCCGATGCGGCGTTGCAACAGGCGATCCGCGATGCCAATACCAGTCAACAAGCCTTGGCCATGGCCAGCGCCGCCGGGATCGCCCTCGGCGACGCGGTGTGCCAGCACGCCCTCGACTTTGCCCGCAGCGTGGTGCCGGCGCAGGTTCAGGTCGAAGTGTTCGCCATCGATCGCCAGGGCGGGATTGTCGGCCATGCGGGAGTTTTTCAATGAAGCGCGTGTTGTTGCTCGGCGGCGTCACTGAGGCATTGGCCATCGCCCGAACCCTGGGGCCGGAGCACATCTACAGCCTGGCCGGTGTCGGTCGGGTGCCGACGGATCTGAACTGTCAGGTCCGCGTTGGCGGCTATGGCGGCGCCGAAGGTCTGGCGCAGTTCATTCGTGACGAAGGCATTGACCTGCTGCTGGATGCGACCCACCCCTACGCGGCCCGCATCAGCCACAACGCCGCCACCGCCGCGAAGTTGAGCGGCATTGCCTGTTGGGCCTTGCGCCGTCCGGCCTGGCAGCCACAAGCCGCAGATGACTGGCGCGAAGTCAGCGACTGGGGCGAGCTGATCGAAGCGCTGAAACCCTTTCGCCGACCGCTGTTCACCCTCGGTCGCGAGCCATTGCAGCACCTGCACGAAATCCCGTCGGAGCAATTCTGGACGTTGCGTGCACTGGACGTTTATCCGGGCAACGCGCGCTGCGAAGTGATCGGCGCCCGTGGGCCGTTTCTGATCGAGGATGAACGCGCGCTGTTCGAGCGGCGGCAGATCGATGTGCTGATCAGCAAGAACAGTGGCAGCACCGCCACCGAGCCGAAGCTGGAAGTGGCGCGGGAACGTGGAGTGCCGGTGCTGGTGTTGAAGCGGCCGGTGTTGCCGGGGGTTGAGCGGGAGTTTGGGGCGGTGACTGAGGTTTTAACGGCCCTCACACAAAACTGGTAGCAGCTGCCGAAGACTGCGTTCGGCTGCGCAGCAGTCGTAAAATCAAACACCACGGTCTGCCAGGTTGACTGCGGCGCATGGGATCACGACCGCTACGCAGCCGAACGCAGCCTTCGGCAGCTGCTACAGAAAATGCGCAATCCCCTACATATCCATCGGACCTAACGCACAACATCATCCAAATCGACTGACTTGTGGGCTCACAACCCAACCCCCATATTTCAAGCCCCACCCATGTAACGGGAAATGGCGGATGACTGAAAAATTCACTCGCTTCGATATCACTGAGTTTCTCCTGACGTCTGCCGATATGTGGCACTACATCAAGGCCTGCGAAGAGGAAGACCCGGGCGATGGAAGCTTCAATCGTGTAGCGCTCAGAGATGTCAAACACACAATCCGGGCAAGAATCCAAAGTGACCCTCAATTCGCTCAGGCATTAAGAGTCGAAGTCGCTACACTCTTTCAAAACGGCGAGGCTGAGCTTGCACGCCGGCTGCTCGATATGCTGACTGACTCGCTGCGACACCACACCGCACGCGGTCTTTTTACTTATCGCCCCTGATCAGGCTAAATAGCCGCGCCTGATCGCCCACTCAAACGGATCTGCCCCATGTCCCGACAACGGCTCGCATTTGCCTGGATCGCCTGCTTTGCAGTGCTGTTCAACATGCTCGCCATGCCGATGTCCGGAGCGATGGCGCAAACGGCGAAATCTCCTGCCGAGCAGTTGTTGTGGGGCAGTTTCTGCTCTTCCAGCGGCACGAAGCTGGTGGCGATTTCCCTGGGTGACATCGAGCAGAAAGCCCCGCAGAACGACGATCATTCCAACATGCAGCATTGCTGGTGTTGCTCGGGCTCCGCGCCGTTGGTGGCGTTGCCGGGGCATGCGCCGCAGTTGTATTACGCGCGATTCGAGGCCAATCGAAGCGTGCCGCCTGCCACGCTCGACACACCGACACCGCGCCAGCAATGGCCGAGTCTCAACCCCCGCGCTTCCCCTCTGGTGTGATTCCGTCTCGCAATTGACCTGCGTTTTGAATCGTTCTGGAGAACTGCCATGTTGAACAAACTCATCGTCCTGGCTGTGTTGCTGCTGCCTGCCTGTTTTGCCAATGCCCACGAATACAAGGTTGGCGAACTTGAGATCGCCCATCCGTGGTCGCAGGAGTTGCCGCCCAACGCGCCCACCGTCGCGGCGTATTTCGTGATTCACAACAGCGGCAAAACCGCTGATCGGCTGCTTAGCGTCGGATCGCCAATATCCGGCAAGGCCGAGTTGCACGAACATGTGATGCAAAACGATCTGATGAAAATGCAGCAAGTGCCCAGCGTCGAGATTCCGGCTGGCGGCGATGTCACCTTCGCCCCGATGGCATACCACGTGATGCTGCTGGAGCTCAGAGACCGCAGCCTGTTGAGCGACGGCAAGCGCTTCCCGCTGACCCTGCACTTCGAGAAGTCCGGTGATGTAACGGTCGAGGTCTCGGTGCAGAAAAAGGCACCGGACAGCATGCAAGCGCACATGCACGCCCAGTAATCGCCCCCGTTGAAAACGCCTATGCGCCCGCATAGCGCCAGGCCATCCGTGCGCCGCCGTCAGCCAATGAGCCTGACCCGCGGCAGCTGGATCAGCCTGTTCGCCATGCTGATGATCTTTATCGGCCCACTGATTTCTCAGTCGATGCCGATGGATTCGCGCGCGGCTGCTTCGAGCATGGCGATAGGCATGTCCATGAACATGTCGATGGACATGGGCTCGGACATGTCGGCGATGGAGCACGCCGACCACGACGCACAACCGGTTGCCGAACACTGCCGGCCGACAGCCGAGCATCACGCGCTGTGGGAAAAATGCGGCTATTGCAGCCTGCTGTTCAATTGCCCGGCACTCACCGGTGGCACTTCATTCACCGCGTTCGACACCCCGTCCGCCACCACCTTCACCACACCCGCCACCCGCCTGGGCCACGCCCGGCAAACCTTCTTCCCTGGCGCCCGCACCCGCGCCCCGCCCATCGTCGCGTAAACACCCACCTCCGATCCCACACGGTCCGCAAGTCAACCCAAGCAACCTGTGGGGGCGATTTTTTTGTGGCGAGGGAGCTTGCTCCCGCCTGAGTGCGCAGCACTCACAAAAGGGGCCGCTGCGCAGCCCAGCGGGAGCAAGCTCCCTCGCCACAAAAGCTCGCTCCTACAGGAATTTGCGTCGGCTGCCGGCCGTGTCGTTTACGACTGTTCGATGGAAATTGTCATGTCCAGGTTTTCTGCTGACACACGTTTGGGCGCTGCCCAGGCTTTTTTTGCCCTGAACCCATCCCGCGTTCGCTTCAGGCACGCCACCGCTGTTCTTTGCGGCTTGTTGCTGACGCCAATGGTGCTGGCCGATGAACACGCCGGCCACACCGAAGAACTGAGCCCGACGGTGATCACCGCCATCGCGCCGAGCTCGCCGCTGACCGTCGTCACCAACCCCAAGGACCCGCGCCAACCGGTGCCGGCCAGCGACGGTGGTGATTATCTGAAGACCATCCCCGGCTTCGCGCTGGTGCGCAACGGCGGCACCAATGGCGACCCGGTGCTGCGCGGCATGTTCGGTTCGCGCCTGAATATCCTCACCAACGGCAGCATGATGCTCGGCGCCTGCCCCGGCCGGATGGACGCTCCGACCTCGTACATCTCACCGGAAACCTACGACAAACTCACCGTGATCAAAGGCCCGCAAACCGTGCTCTGGGGCCCCGGCGCCTCCGCCGGCACCATCCTGTTCGACCGGGAGCCGGAAAGCTTCGGCGAACTCGGCACCCGGGTGAATGCCAGCGTATTGGCCGGCTCCAACGGCCGCTTCGACAAAGTGGTGGATGCCGCCGCTGGCGGGCCGCTGGGTTACGTGCGCGTGATCGGCAACACCGCGCACTCCGATGACTACAAGGACGGCAACAACGACACCGTGCCCTCGCGCTACGACAAATGGAACGGTGATATAGCGCTGGGCTGGACGCCGAACGCCGACACCCTGCTGGAATTGACTGCCGGCAAAGGCGACGGCGAAGCCCGTTACGCCGGGCGTGGCATGGACGGTTCGCAGTTCTTGCGCGAAAGCCTGGGCCTGCGCTTCGAGCAGTCGAACATCGGTGAAGTGCTGGATAAGGTCGAGGCGCAGGTCTACTACAACTACGCCGACCACGTGATGGACAACTACACCCTGCGCACGCCGTCCGGCACCGGGATGATGGCCGGTCCCATGGCCTCCAATGTCGATCGCCGAACCCTCGGCGCGCGGATCAAAGCCACCTGGCGCTGGGCCGATGTGCAACTGATCAGTGGCCTGGACGCGCAAACCAACGAACACCGCCAACGCAGCGCCATGGGCGTCGACGCCTACAAGGATGTGCCGCGCAACAAGGACGCCGACTTCCACAACTACGGCGTGTTCAGCGAACTGACCTGGTACGCCGCCGACCGTGATCGGCTGATCACTGGCGCACGACTGGACCGTGCTTCGGCCAAGGATTATCGGCAGACCATCGGCTCCGGGATGATGGCCCGCCCCAACCCGACCGCCGACGACACCCGCGCCGATACCCTGCCCAGCGGTTTCGTGCGTTACGAGCATGACCTGGCCGACAGCCCGACCACGCTGTATGCGGGCCTCGGCCATGCCCAGCGTTTCCCGGATTACTGGGAGCTGTTTTCACCCAAGTCCGGCCCTGCCGGTTCGGTGAATGCGTTCGACGCGATCAAGCCGGAGAAAACCACCCAGCTCGACTTCGGCCTGCAATACAAGACCGCCGACCTCGAAGCCTGGGCCTCGGGATATGTCGGGCAGGTGCGTGACTACATCCTGTTCAACTACACGCCGGGAATGATGGGCATGACCTCGCAAGCCGAGAACATCGACGCGCGAATCATGGGCGGCGAACTCGGTGCAGCCTACAAACTGACGGCCAACTGGAAAGCCGATGCGACCCTGGCCTATGCCTGGGGCAAGAACAGCAGCGACGGCACTGCCCTGCCGCAAATGCCACCGCTGGATGCACGTTTCGGCCTGACCTACAGCGAAGACAACTGGAGCGCCGGCGCCTTGTGGCGGGTGGTCGCGGCGCAAAACCGCATCGACCGGAACAAGGGCAACGTGGTCGGCAAAGACTTCGACAAAAGCTCGGGGTTCGGCGTGTTCTCGCTCAACGGCGCGTACCGGATCAACAAGAACTGGAAGGTCAGCAGCGGCGTCGACAACTTGTTCGGCAAGGCCTACGCCGAACACCTGAACCTGGCCGGTAACGCCGGTTTCGGCTTCCCGGCCAATGATCCGCAAGCCATCAACGAACCGGGGCGCACGCTCTGGACCAAGGTCGACATGAGCTTCTAAGAGCATCGCGGGCGAGCCTCGCTCCTACAGGGTTTGTGTCGGATGTGGTTATTGCGAACAACCTGAACCTGTAGGAGCGAGGCTTGCCCGCGAACGACTGCGCAGCAGTCACCAGACAATTACAAAAGATCCAAGCCTAGCGGAGCACTCGAAGTGAAACAGCCCAAACCGAATTTCTACAACCTGGCCTGGCGTTGGCATTTCTACGCCGGCCTGTTCGTCGCGCCGTTCATGGTGATGCTGGCCCTGACCGGCATCGTCTACCTGTTCAAACCGCAACTCGATCCATTGATGTACGGCAGCCTGATGAACATCCCGGCCGGTCATCACACCGTGGCCGCCGACGACCTGCTCAAACGGGTGAAAGAGGCGTATCCACAAGCCCGGATCAAACAATACCTGCCGCCGGTCAACGCCGAACGCAGCGCGCAATTCGTGGTGATCAATGAAGGTCATGAACTGAACGTGTTCATCGATCCGTACCACGGCGATATCCTCGGCGAGCAAGACGCGAAGAACAATCTGCAGGCGCTCGCACGCTCGATTCACGGCGAGTTGATGATCGGCACCGTCGGTGATCGGCTGGTGGAGCTGGCCGCCGGATGGGGTGTGGTGTTGGTGGTCTCCGGGGTATTTTTGTGGTGGCCGCGTGGTCAGTACGCCGGCGTGCTGTGGCCGCGCCTCAGCCGTCGCGGACGTGTGCTGTGGCGTGACTTGCACGCAGTGACCGGGTTCTGGGGCTCGGCGCTTTTGCTGGTGATGCTGCTCAGCGGCATGACCTGGACCGGCTTCTGGGGCAAGCAATACGCCGACCTCTGGAACCGCTTTCCGGTCGCCATGTGGAATGACGTGCCCAAGTCCGACGTCGAGGCCCGCAGCCTCAACAGCGCCACACGCCAGACCGTGCCGTGGGCCATGGAAAACACGCCGATGCCAATGTCTGGCGACCATGCCGAACACATGGCTCACGCCAGCACGCAAGCCGGCCCGGCGGCGCCGACCATCAGCCTGCAAGACGTGCAAAACATTGCCGTGCAGCGCAAGGTCGAGCCCGGCTACAGCATCACCTTCCCGACCACCGCCACCGGCGTGTTCACCATCGCGGTGTTCGCCGACGACCCGCGCAACGACGCCACCCTGCACGTCGACCAGTACACCGGCGACGTCCTCGCCGACGTGCGCTGGCAGCATTACAGCAACGTCGCCCGCGCCACGGAAGTCGGCGTGATGCTGCACGAAGGCAAGATGTTCGGCCCGTTCAATCAGATCATCGTGCTGCTGATCTGCCTGATGATTTTGCTCAGCGCCGTCAGCGGCGTGGTGATCTGGTGGAAGCGTCGGCCACAGGGCAAGTTCGGTGTGCCACCGTTGCGTCACGACCTGCCGAAATGGAAAACCGCAATGGTCATCATGCTCGCCCTGGCGGTGATGTTTCCGTTGGTGGGGGCTTCGCTGGTTGTCGTGTGGCTATTGGATTGGGGGCTGCTGTCGCGCCTGGGCCGGCAAATTGAATCCACCTCACCTTCATCATGAAACAGGCGAGATACGCGTACGCGTAAAGCCAATACAATGCGGGCCAGCATTGAGTCCTTGGCAAACCGCCAAGTTTTTGTGGCGAGGGAGCTTGCTCCCGCTGGGTTGCGCAGCGACCCCAAACCTGACGCCGCGGTTTCTGAGGGGATACCGCGTTGTAGGGTTTTACGACTGCTGCGCAGCCGAGCGGGAGCAAGCTCCCTCGCCACAGGTGTGTGCTGGCTTGAACGATCATCAGGAATGAAATGACCTCGCTGAACCTCACCAACCTCGCCTGGACACCCCTGGGCCACGGCCACTGCCATCACCAGTTCCAGCTGCGTGACGCCTCCTTGCACGTGGCAGCCGGTGAGTTCGTCGGGTTGATCGGCCCCAACGGCAGCGGTAAAACCAGCCTGCTGCGGTGCGCTTATCGCTTCAGCAAACCGGAACATGGCGAGATAAAACTCGACCATCACAACGTCTGGAAGCAGTCCTCACGCTGGTGTGCGCAACGCATCGCCGTGGTGTTGCAGGAATTTCCCGACGCCTTCGGCCTGACCGTCGATGAAGTGGTCGCCATGGGCCGCACGCCGCACAAAGGACTGTTCGACGGCGACACCGTGCACGACCGCAACCTCGCGGCCCACGCCCTGGAATCAGTCGGCCTCAAGGGCTTCGAAGACCACGCCTTCGCCACCCTGTCCGGCGGTGAAAAGCAGCGCGTGATCCTCGCCCGCGCCCTGGCCCAGCAACCGCAATTGCTGATCCTCGATGAGCCGACCAACCACCTCGACCCGCGCTATCAACTGGAACTGCTGCAACTGGTCAAACGCCTGCAGATCGGCACATTGGCGAGCATCCACGACCTCAATCTGGCGGCAGCCTTCTGCGATCGGCTGTACGTGATCCATCACGGTCGCATCGTGGCCAGTGGCACCCCCAAAGAAGTCCTGACCACACACCTTTTGCACAACGTGTTCGGCGTCGACGCCCTGATCGATGACCATCCCTTGCACGGCTACCCACGAATCACCTGGATAACCCAACCATGACTTTGCGTTCCCTGCTTTGCGTCGCGTTGTTGCTGGGCAGTGCCCATGCCTTCGCCGAGGCCACGAAATACCCGCTGACTGTCCAGAGTTGCAACCGCGCAGTGACCTTCAAGCAAGCGCCGAAACACGCGGTCAGCCATGACATCAACATGACTCAGATGATGCTCGCCCTCGGTCTCAAACCCAGGATGGCCGGCTACAGCGGCGTGACCGGCTGGAAATCGGTGACGCCCCAGATGCAGACCATCCTCGATGGCTTGCCGGAGCTGGCAGCCAAGTATCCGTCGGTGGAAACCCTGCTCAACGCCAACGTCGATTTCTTCTTCGCCGGTTGGGACTACGGCATGCGCGTCGGTGGTGACCTCACGCCGCAAACCCTGCAACCACTGGGGATCAACGTCTACGAACTCACCGAGTCCTGCGCGTTCGTGATGAAGCGCCCACCGGCCAGCCTGGATGACACCTATAACGACCTGCGCAACCTCGGCAAAATCTTCGACGTGCAGGATCGCGCCAACGCCGTGATCGCCCGGATGCAGGCGCAAGTCGCCGAGGTGCGCCAGGATCTGCCAGCGGACAAGCCTCKGGTATTTCTCTACGACAGCGGTGAAGACCGGGCCATGACCTCCGGGCGCCTGGGCATGCCGCAGGCGCTGATCGACGCGGCCGGCGGGCGCAACATTCTCGATGACGTCGAGGCGAGCTGGACCCGGGTCAACTGGGAAAACGTGGTCGAGCGTAATCCGCAGGTGATCGTGATCGTCGATTACGGCGAAGTCACCGCTGAACAGAAGGAGCAGTTTTTGCTGAACAACCAGGCCCTGCAATCGGTGGACGCGATCAAGAACCAGCGCTTCATCGTCATTCCTTACGTACAGGCCACCCCGGGGATCGACAACGTGCTGGCGGTCGAAACCCTGGCCAAGGGTTTCCACGGCGAATGATCGACCGTCGCTATGCCTTGTTGCTGATCGGCCTCGGCGTGCTGTTGCTGATGTCGTGTGTGGTGTCGCTGGGTTTTGGCCCGGCGCGGGTGCCGGTGGACGTGGTGTGGCGGATTCTGCTGCACAAGGCGCTCGGTGTTGGCGAGCAGAACTGGACGGCCGGCCAGGAACACATCGTCTGGCTGATCCGCGTGCCGCGCATGTTGCTCGGCGCGCTGGTGGGCGCCGGCCTGGCGCTGATCGGTGCGGTGCTGCAAGCGGTGACGCGCAATCCATTGGCCGATCCGCACTTGTTGGGCGTGACCTCCGGCGCGACCCTCGGCGCGGTGATCGTGGTGTTGCATGTCGGTGAAATCGTCGGCCTGCTGACCTTGCCCATCGCGGCGTTTATCGGCGCGCTGTTGAGCATGCTGATCGTGCTGATGATCGCCAACCGTCATGGGCGGCTGGACAGTGATCGGTTGCTGCTGTGCGGTGTCGCGGTGTCGTTCGTGATGATGGCGATTGCCAACCTGCTGCTGTTTCTCGGTGACCATCGCGCCAGTTCGGCGGTGATGTTCTGGATGCTCGGCGGCCTCGGGCTGGCGCGTTGGGAATTGCTTGCCGTGCCCGCCGCGAGTGTGTTGCTCGGGTTGGTGTTGTTGCTGGGCATGGCCCGGCCGTTGAATGCGTTGATGGCCGGTGAACAGACCGCCGTGACCCTGGGCCTCAATGCCCGCACCGTACGGCTGCGGGTGTTTTTGATTGCCTCGCTGATGACCGGGGTGCTGGTGTCCATCAGCGGCTCGATTGGTTTTGTCGGGCTGATGGTGCCGCACATTGCCCGGCGATTGGTGGGTGCCGAGCATCGGCGGTTGCTGCCGGTGTGCGTGTTGTTGGGCAGCCTGTTCCTCGTCTGGGTCGACGTGGCCGCACGCACCCTGATCGCCCCGGAAGACCTGCCCATCGGCGTCGCCACCGCCGCGATTGGCGGGCTGTTCTTCATCGGTCTTATGCGCCGGCGCTGACTCACCGCTCCCACAGGGTGATCGTTCCCACGCTCCTGCGTGGGAATGCCGCCAGGGACGCTCCGCGTTCCGCTTTGAATGTTTAACGGATGTATCAGAACTCAGACCTTTCCCACGCATCTTTCAGGTTGTCCGTCGGAAGCGGGCTCTCTAGTCTTTGGCTGTCGCTGACAACTCAGCGATCGGGCGTGAGAACCCGGTAGCCCTGTTAATCCAACATCAGTACCACCATAATTGCCGCCAGCTTACCGCTGCGTGCAATGCTCTATGGCGGCTGTGTGCGGGCGGACTTCGGTCCGGCCGGGTTTGGGGTACGACCGGTTTCTCACTCCGCACATAGCTGCCACCCCTTCATCGCGTGAGAAACGATAAGTGGTGGCTCCATTTGATTTGGTGCCCCTAATGAATAAAAAAATTGTTCCCGATCCACCCGTCAACACCAGCACTCCCGACCCCGAAACCTTGCGCGCTGAAGACCTGCTCAAAGACCGCGAAGCCATAAAACGCGCCCTCGACTACTATCTCGATCCCCCGGCGCCCTACACCGAAAAACCCCGCCGCCCCAGCACCATGTTCATCGTCGCCCCGAATATGGATACCGAAAGCCTGCTGGCCCACGCCTGTGAATCGTTAGCCACGGCGAGTGTCCTGGCCAGCGACTTCGCCAACGACCTGACCGCCCCGCAGCGCTACACGGCGCTGGCGATTCAACAGAGCATCATGCTGGCGGAGCTGGCGGTAAACCGGGCGCTGGATAACGTCGACCCGGCATAGCCCCCCCACTCTTTGGGAACGAGCCTTTGTGGCGAGGGGGCTTGCCCCCGTTCGGCTGCGAAGCAGTCGTAAAACCATTGCACGCGGTGCACCCGATACACCGCAGTTGCAGGTTTTGGGGCCGCTTCGCGACCCAACGGGGGCAAGCCCCCTCGCCACAGGTTTTGTATTCACAGCGCCTTTACCTTAACTGACCGGCATTGGGGCAATTCTTCGCCCCAATGTGGCGCATCTTCTCGCACCAACGCGCCAGCCCCGTCCCTTCATGGTGCGTCACGCAAACCCCGCTACCACTCTAATACGACATTTCCTTGCCCGTCCCCGACCGGGCACAGCCCTTGCAAAACAGCCTTCAGTCGTCCGCATCTGCCAACCATAAAAAACTTTAACGTTCATGGAGATCGCACAATGAAGCGTCGCAGTTTGATCAAGGCTTTCACACTCACGGCAAGCATTGCCGCGATGGGCATGACCTGGACTGTCCAGGCCGCCGAGACCATCAAGGTCGGTATTCTGCATTCGTTGTCCGGGACCATGGCGATCTCTGAAACTTCGCTCAAAGACATGGCGTTGATGACCATCGACGAAATCAACGCCAAGGGCGGCGTGAACGGCAAGATGCTGGAGCCTGTGGTCGTGGACCCGGCATCGAACTGGCCGCTGTTCGCCGAAAAGGGCCGGCAGCTGCTGACCCAGGACAAGGTGGCGGTGGTGTTCGGTTGCTGGACCTCGGTGTCGCGTAAATCGGTGCTGCCGGTGTTCGAAGAGCTCAACGGCCTGCTGTTCTACCCGGTGCAATACGAAGGCGAAGAGATGTCGCCGAACGTGTTCTACACCGGCGCGGCGCCCAACCAGCAGGCGATTCCGGCAGTGGAATACCTGATGAGCGAAGAAGGCGGCAGCGCCAAGCGCTACTTCCTGCTCGGCACCGACTATGTCTACCCGCGCACCACCAACAAGATTCTGCGCTCGTTCCTGCACTCCAAAGGTGTGGCGGACAAGGATATCGAAGAGGTCTACACCCCGTTCGGCCACAGCGATTACCAGACCATCGTGGCCAGCATCAAAAAATTCTCMGCCGGTGGCAAGACGGCGGTCATCTCCACCGTCAACGGCGACTCCAACGTGCCGTTCTATAAAGAGCTGGCCAACCAGGGCCTGAAAGCCACCGACGTACCGGTCGTGGCGTTCTCCGTGGGTGAAGAGGAATTGCGCGGCATCGACACCAAACCGCTGGTGGGCAACCTCGCGGCGTGGAACTACTTTGAGTCGGTGGAAAACCCGGTGAACAAGAAGTTCGTCGATGACTGGAAAGCCTACGCCAAGAAACACAACCTGCCGGGCGCCGACAAAGCGGTGACCAACGACCCGATGGAAGCCACTTACGTCGGCATCCACATGTGGGCGCAAGCCGCCGAGAAGGCCAAATCCACCGACGTCGACAAAGTCCGCGAAGCCCTGGCCGGCCAGACCTTTGCCGCACCGTCCGGCTACACCCTGACCATGGACAAGACCAACCACCACCTGCACAAGCCAGTGATGATCGGCGAGATTCAGGCCGACGGTCAGTTCAACGTGGTGTGGCAGACCGAAGGGCCGATCCGCGCCCAACCGTGGAGCCCGTTCATCCCGGGTAACGACAAGAAGCCGGAGTATGCGGTGAAGAGCAACTGAGCCACTGGGGCCTGAGCATGGAGCTCAGGCCCGACACAACTCCTGTGTGAGCGGGCTTTGTGGTGAGGGGGCTTGCCCCCGTTGGGCTGCGAAGCGGCCCCAAAAAACGGGACTACTGCGTAGTCCAGCGGGAGCAAGCTCCCTCGCCACAAAGTTTGCTCCCACACTTAGTCCGCGCAAGGACACTGACATGCCCACTGCCTTTTACCGCTTGATCCTTGCCATCGCACTGTTACTGCCGATGGTCACCCACGCCGGCGACGCCGAAGACTTCGTCGCGGCCAATCCCGTGCAGCAAGCCAAGCTTCTGGAAACCTGGGCCGCGCAGCCCGATCCGGCCCGTATCGAACTGATCAACGCCCTGCAACAAGGCGAGCTGACCATCGATGGCCAACCGAAAACCCTGCGCCTGAACAATCGCCTGCGGGGTCTGATCGACACCGCTTTGGCCAGCCACCAATTGCTCGCCGCCGACGCCAAAACCCGTCTGGCCGCCGCGCAGCAATTGCAGAAAAGCGCCAAACCGGCGCAGCTGAAATTCCTCGACCAGCAACTGGCTAACGAACAAGACGAAACCGTTCACGCCGCCCTGAGCCTGGCCTTGGCCAATCTGCAACTGGTCGACAGTGACCCCGCCGTGCGCCTCGCCGCCGTGCGTTTGCTCGGCGAAACCGGCGACCCGCTGGCCCGCACCCGCCTCGAAGGCTTGCTCGAACCCGGCGTCGAAGCCGACGCCAGTGTGCACACCGCCGCCGAAACCAGCCTGGCCCAGGTCAAACGCAAACTGCTGATCGGTGAGATGCTCGGCCAGGCCTTCAGTGGCATGTCCCTGGGTTCGATTCTGCTGCTCGCGGCATTGGGCTTGGCGATCACCTTCGGCCTGCTCGGGGTGATCAACATGGCCCACGGCGAGATGCTGATGCTCGGCGCGTACTCGACGTACGTGGTGCAGCTGATGTTCCAGCGCTTCGCCCCACAAGCCATCGAGTTCTATCCGCTGATTGCGCTGCCGGTGGCGTTTTTCGTTACCGCCGCCATCGGCATGGCGCTGGAGCGCACGGTGATTCGCCACCTCTACGGCCGCCCGCTGGAAACCCTGCTCGCCACGTGGGGCATCAGCCTGATGCTGATCCAGTTGGTGCGGTTGGTGTTCGGTGCGCAGAACGTCGAAGTGGCCAACCCGGCGTGGTTGTCGGGCGGGATCCAGGTACTGCCCAACCTGGTGCTGCCATACAACCGCATCGTGATCATCGCGTTTGCCTTGTTTGTGGTGGTGCTGACCTGGCTGCTGTTGAACAAGACGCGCCTTGGCTTGAACGTGCGCGCCGTCACCCAGAACCGCAACATGGCGGCGTGCTGCGGGGTGCCGACCGGGCGTGTCGACATGCTCGCCTTCGGCTTAGGCTCGGGCATCGCCGGCCTCGGTGGCGTGGCGCTCAGCCAGATCGGCAACGTCGGCCCGGACCTCGGCCAGAGCTACATCATCGATTCGTTCCTGGTGGTGGTGCTCGGCGGTGTCGGTCAATTGGCCGGCAGCGTGTTGGCTGCATTCGGCCTGGGCATCGCCAACAAGATTCTCGAACCGCAGATCGGTGCGGTGCTGGGCAAAATCCTGATCCTCGCGTTGATCATTCTGTTCATCCAGAAACGTCCGCAAGGCCTCTTCGCACTGAAAGGACGGGTGATCGACTGATGAATCAGCCCCTGATGCTCACGGCTACACAAAAGGCCGGCCCCAAAGTCACCATCGCTGTTGGCGCGGTGATTCTCGTTTTGCTGCTGGCGTTGCCGCTGCTGTCGCTGTTATCGCCCGTCAGCGTTTTTCACGTCTCGGCCTACACATTGACGCTGGTGGGCAAAATCCTTTGCTACGCCATCGTCGCCCTGGCCCTCGATCTGGTTTGGGGCTACGCCGGTTTGCTATCGCTGGGCCACGGTCTGTTCTTCGCCCTCGGCGGTTATGCGATGGGCATGTACCTGATGCGCCAAGCCTCGGGTGACGGCTTGCCGGCGTTCATGACGTTCCTGTCGTGGACCGAATTGCCGTGGTACTGGACCGGCACCAGCAGCTTCCTCTGGGCCATGTGCCTGGTGGTATTGGCGCCGGGATTGCTGGCGCTGGTGTTCGGTTTCTTCGCCTTCCGCTCGCGGATCAAGGGCGTGTATTTCTCGATCATGACCCAAGCCCTGACCTTCGCCGGGATGCTGCTGTTTTTCCGCAACGAAACCGGGTTTGGCGGCAACAACGGCTTCACCAACTTCCGCAGCATTCTCGGGTTTGGCATCACGGAACCGGGGACTCGCGCGGTGTTGTTTTTCGCCACGGTACTGTTGCTGGTGGCGAGCCTGTTCATCGGCTGGCGGCTGGCGCAAAGCAAGTTCGGCCGGGTGCTGACCGCGTTGCGCGATGCCGAGAACCGCCTGATGTTTTGCGGCTACGACCCGCGCGGCTTCAAGCTGTTTGTCTGGGTGTTGAGTGCGGTGTTGTGTGGCCTGGCGGGGGCGTTGTATGTGCCGCAAGTCGGGATCATCAACCCGAGCGAAATGTCGCCGACCAACTCGATCGAAGCGGCGGTCTGGGTTGCCTTGGGGGGGCGCGGCACGCTGATCGGCCCGCTGCTGGGTGCCGGTGTGGTCAACGGGATGAAGAGCTGGTTCACCGTGGCGTTTCCGGAATACTGGCTGTTCTTCCTCGGCGCGCTGTTCATCGTCGTGACGCTGTACCTGCCTAAGGGTGTGATCGGGCTGCTGAAGAAAAGGGGTGAACAATGAGGATCACTGCAACGGCTGAATTCATGCTCGAACCGGCCTTTTTCCCACCGCAGCCCAACAAGGATGCCGGCAGCAGCCGCGATGCCATTGGCCTCGGCCAACGCGTCGGCCCCGGCCTGAATACGCGGCACGGCACCATCCTGACCCTGGAAGACATCAGCGTCAGCTTCGATGGTTTCAAGGCCCTCAACAATCTGAACCTGTACATCGGCGTCGGCGAATTGCGCTGCATCATCGGCCCCAACGGCGCGGGCAAAACCACGCTCATGGACGTGATCACCGGCAAGACTCGCCCCAGTCACGGCAAGGCCTGGTTCGGTGAAACCCTGGACCTGACGCAGATGAGCGAAGTGGAAATCGCCCAGGCTGGTATCGGTCGCAAGTTCCAGAAACCAACCGTGTTCGAAGCCCTGAGCGTGTTCGAAAACCTGGAGCTGGCGCAGAAAACCGACAAGTCGGTGTGGGCCAGTTTGCGGGCTCGCCTGAGTGGTGAACAAAAAGATCGCATCAGTGAAGTGCTGGAAACCATTCGCCTGACCAGTTCGGTCAATCGCCCGGCAGGGTTGTTGTCTCACGGGCAGAAGCAGTTTCTGGAAATCGGCATGCTGCTGATGCAAGACCCGCAACTGCTGTTGCTCGACGAGCCGGTGGCGGGCATGACCGACGCCGAAACCGAATTCACCGCCGAGCTGTTCAAGCGCCTGGCCGGCAAGCATTCGCTGATGGTGGTGGAACACGACATGGGCTTCGTCGGCTCGATCGCCGACCACGTCACCGTGTTGCACCAGGGCAGCGTGCTGGCCGAAGGGTCGCTGGAGCAGGTGCAGGACAATGAGCGGGTGATCGAGGTCTACCTCGGCCGCTGATGAGCAATTGATCGATTCCGCGCTCTGCGTGGGAACGATCACAGGGGGAATTTGAAGATGCTGCAAGTCGACAAGCTGCACCAGTACTACGGCGGTAGCCACATCCTGCGGGGCCTGACGTTTGAGGTGAAGGTCGGCGAAGTCACCTGCCTGCTCGGGCGCAACGGCGTGGGCAAGACCACCTTGCTCAAATGCCTGATGGGTTTGCTGCCGGCCAAGGAGGGCGCGGTGAACTGGGAAGGTAAACCGATCACCACGTTCAAGCCGCACCAACGGGTGCATGCCGGTATCGCCTACGTGCCTCAGGGCCGGGAAATCTTCGGCCGGCTGACCGTGGAAGAAAACCTGCTGATGGGCCTGTCGCGGTTTCCTGGCTCCGAGGCCAAGGAAGTCCCGGCGTTCATCTACGAGCTGTTCCCGGTGCTGCTGCAAATGAAGCAACGGCGTGGCGGTGACTTGTCCGGCGGTCAGCAACAGCAGCWGGCGATCGGCAGGGCATTGGCCAGTCGTCCACGGCTGCTGATTCTCGATGAGCCCACCGAAGGCATCCAGCCGTCGGTGATCAAGGAAATCGGCGCGGTAATCAAAAAGCTCGCAGCCCGTGGCGACATGGCGATTTTGCTGGTGGAGCAGTTCTACGATTTCGCCGCCGAGCTGGCCGATCAGTACCTGGTGATGTCCCGGGGCGAGATCGTGCAGCAGGGTCGTGGCGAAAATATGGAAGCCGAAGGTGTGCGCGGGCTGGTTACGATCTAACCTGCAGCCTTCTGACGATAAATTAGACGATATGAATTTACCTCTCCCCACTGCGCTGTTTACCCCGAGCTGGCATGCCGAGCTGGAGCTGGGCTACGCCCGTTTCGGCGCCAGCACCCGCCCGGTACAGCGCCGTCATCAAGGCCCGCTGCGGGTGCAGAAGCACTTGTATGCCGAAGGCCCCGAGGTGTGTCAGCACATCATCGTCCACCCGCCGGGGGGGATTGCCGGCGGTGATCGGCTGGATATATCGGCCAGCGTCGGCACGCACGCCTGGGCGCAAATCACCAGCCCCGGCGCCGCCAAGTGGTATCGCGCGGCCGGGCCGGCATATCAGAAACTCGACTTGCACGTTRCCGCCGGTGCTACGTTGGAGTGGCTGCCGCAAGAGACGATTATCTTCAGCGCCGCTCAGGCTGAACTCAGCACGAGCATTGATCTTGAGGGCGATGCCCGGTTGTTCTACTGGGACGTGGTCGCGCTGGGGCGTCCGGCCAGTGGCGAGCGCTTCGACCTCGGGCACTTCCAGGCCCACCTGGATATCCGCCGCGACGGCCAGTTGCTCTGGCACGAACGCCAGCGCATTACCGGGGATGACGGTTTGCTGGACTCGCCGATCGGGCTGGATGGGCAACCGGTGTTTGCGACGTTGCTGGTGACCGGAGAGATTGATAGTGAATTGCTGGAGAAGTGCCGCTCGCTGCCCAATGAGGTGCGCGGGGATCTGACGCAGCTACCGGGGCTGTTGGTCGCCCGGTGCCTGGCCAGCGAGGCGTTGTTGGCACGGGGTTGGCTAATTGAATTGTGGCGATTGCTCCGGCCTGCGTTGCTCGGCCGCGAAGCCGTTCCGCCCAGAATATGGGCCACCTGAATACGCTCCTACAGAAGACTTTTTAACTGCCGATTATGGATTTCTACGATGGACCTGACCCCACGCGAAAAAGACAAGCTGCTGATCTTCACCGCCGGCCTCGTGGCCGAGCGGCGTTTGGCTCGCGGCGTGAAACTCAATTACCCGGAGGCCATGGCCTACATTTCCGCGGCGCTGCTCGAAGGCGCGCGTGACGGCCAGACCGTGGCCGAGCTGATGCACTACGGCACCACCCTGCTCAGCCGCGAGCAAGTGATGGAAGGCATCCCGGAAATGATCCCGGAGATCCAGGTCGAAGCGACGTTTCCCGACGGCACCAAACTGGTCACCGTTCACCAACCGATCGCCTGAGGCTGCGCCATGACTTACCACATCCGCGATGCGCTGCACGCCGATCTGCCGGCGATCCGCGACATCTACAACGACGCGGTGCTCAACACCACGGCGATCTGGAACGAACAGGCCGTGGACCTGGGCAACCGCCAGGCCTGGTTCAGCGCGCGGCAAGCCCAGGGCTATCCGATTCTGGTGATCGTCGACGGCGACGACAACGTACTCGGCTACGCTTCATTCGGTGACTGGCGGCCGTTCGACGGGTTCCGCCACACGGTTGAGCACTCGGTGTACGTGCGCAACGACCAACGCGGCAATGGCCTCGGCCCGCAACTGATGGCAGCGCTGATCGAGCGCGCCAAAGGCTGCAACAAACACGTGATGGTCGCCGCCATCGAAAGCGGTAATAGCGCCTCGATCCGGCTGCACGATCGGGCCGGTTTTGTCGTCACCGGCCAAATGCCGCAGGTGGGTACCAAGTTCGGCCGCTGGCTGGACCTGACCTTCATGCAACTGATCCTCGATCCGGGCGCAATGCCACCCGATCCCCACAAGGAGTGATGCCCCATGAACGCCGCCCAACTGCGACGCGTCAATGTTGAAAGCTTTGCGCACTATCGTCAGGGATTGATTGATCTGCTGCTCGACGCCGTCGGCTATGGCGCCAGCGTCGGGTTCATGGCGGATCTGGACGCCACCCAGGCCCGAGCCCATTTCGATGAAGTCCAAGACAACCTGAACAAAGGCAACGTGCTGCTGTGGGTGGTGGTCAAGGACGAACAGGTGCAGGCCAGTGTGCAACTGAACCTGTGCCAGAAAGCCAATGGGCTGAATCGCGCCGAAGTGCAGAAACTGCTGGTGCGTGAACACGCCCGTCGTCGCGGCCTGGGCCAGCAGTTGATGCATGCCCTGGAGCTCGCCGCCCGCCAGCACAAGCGCGGCATGCTCTACCTCGACACCGAGGCCGGCTCCCCCGCCGAAGACTTCTACAAGGCCCTGGGTTACACCCGTGCCGGCGAAATTCCGGACTACGCCTGCGACCCGAACGGGCGCTACAAACCGACCGCCCTCTACTACAAGATTCTCCAAGGAGCCCAGTGATGATTCCCGGTGAGTACCAGATCCAGCCCGGCGACATCGAGCTTAACGTGGGCCGACGCACTGTCAGCCTGAAGGTGGCCAACAGCGGCGACCGGCCGATCCAGGTCGGCTCGCATTACCACTTTTTCGAAACCAACGACGCGCTGACCTTCGACCGCGTCGCCAGCCGCGGCATGCGCCTGAACATCCCCGCCGGCACCGCAGTGCGCTTCGAACCGGGGCAGAGCCGCGAGGTCGAGCTGGTGGACCTGGCCGGGCATCGCCGGGTGTTCGGGTTTGCCGGCAGGATCATGGGCGACCTCGACTGACACGCAAACCCTGTGGCGAGGGAGCTTGCTCCCGCTCGAGTGCGAAGCGCTCGCAACACAGCTGGTGCGATCTATCTGAATAATCGGAGCGGCAGATTTTACGACTGCTGCGCAGCCGAACGGGAGCAAGCTCCCTCGCCACAATGGACCGCGGACTACCGCACTTCACTTTCAAGGCAAGCGCATGAAAATCTCAAGACAAGCCTACGCCGACATGTTCGGCCCCACCGTCGGTGACAAGGTCCGCCTGGCCGACACCGAACTGTGGATCGAAGTGGAACAGGACTTCACCACCTACGGCGAAGAAGTGAAATTCGGCGGCGGCAAAGTCATTCGCGACGGCCAGGGCCAAAGCCAACGGCTGGCACGCGATGTCGTCGACACCCTGATCACCAACGCGCTGATCATCGACCACTGGGGCATCGTCAAGGCCGACGTCGGCCTCAAGGACGGGCGCATCGCCGCCATCGGCAAGGCCGGCAACCCGGACATCCAGCCCAACGTCACCATCGCGGTCGGCGCCAGCACCGAAGTGATCGCCGGTGAAGGCATGATCCTCACCGCCGGCGGCATCGACACCCACATCCACTTCATCTGTCCGCAGCAGATCGAAGAAGCGCTGATGAGCGGCGTCACCACCATGATCGGCGGCGGCACGGGACCGGCCACCGGCACCAACGCCACCACCTGCACCTCCGGGCCATGGCACCTGGCGCGCATGCTCCAGGCCGCCGATGCGTTCCCGATGAACATCGGCCTCACCGGCAAGGGCAACGCCAGCCTGCCAGAACCGTTGATCGAGCAGGTCAAGGCCGGCGCCATCGGCCTGAAGTTGCACGAAGACTGGGGAACCACGCCCGCGAGCATCGACAACTGCCTGACAGTGGCCGACCAATACGACGTCCAGGTCGCCATCCACACCGACACCCTCAACGAGTCCGGCTTCGTCGAAACCACCCTCGCCGCCTTCAAGGGCCGCACCATCCACACCTATCACACCGAAGGTGCTGGTGGAGGTCATGCGCCGGACATCATCAAGGCCTGCGGTTTCGCCAACGTGCTGCCGAGCTCGACCAACCCGACCCGGCCGTTCACCCGCAACACCATCGACGAGCACCTCGACATGCTGATGGTCTGCCACCACCTGGACCCGAGCATTGCCGAAGACGTGGCCTTCGCCGAAAGCCGCATCCGCCGCGAAACCATTGCTGCCGAAGACATCCTGCATGACCTCGGTGCCTTCTCGATGATCAGCTCCGACAGCCAGGCCATGGGCCGCGTCGGCGAAGTCATCACCCGCACCTGGCAGACCGCCGACAAAATGAAGAAGCAGCGCGGTCCGCTGCCACAAGATGGCGAAGGCAATGACAACTTCCGCGCCAAACGCTACATCGCCAAGTACACCATCAACCCGGCGATCACCCACGGGATCAGCCATGAAGTGGGCTCGGTCGAAGTGGGCAAGTGGGCGGATCTGGTGCTCTGGCGTCCAGCGTTTTTCGGGGTAAAGCCAACGCTGATCCTCAAGGGCGGTGCCATTGCGGCCAGCCTGATGGGTGACGCCAACGCGTCTATTCCAACGCCGCAACCAGTGCACTACCGCCCGATGTTCGCCAGTTACGGCGGCTCGTTGCATGCCACCAGCCTGACCTTTATCAGCCAGGCCGCGCAGGAGGCGGGCTTGCCTGAAGCCTTGGGGCTGAAGAAGAAAATCGCGGTGGTCAAAGGCTGTCGCGAGGTGCAGAAAACCGATTTGATTCACAACGATTACCTGCCGAACATCGACGTTGACCCGCAGACTTATCAGGTTAAGGCCGACGGTGTCTTGCTCTGGTGCGAGCCAGCGGATGTGTTGCCGATGGCTCAGCGTTACTTCCTGTTTTGAGATTCGGTCAGGCATAAACCCGGCACGAGGGGTGTCATTCTTCGTACCGGGTTAGCTGTTTCTCAGGTCAATCCGTTGCTGGTGCGTTCATAAAGGCGATGTCCACCCTTTGCAGTTTCGCCCGATCCATCGCCTGTTGGGTCAGGGTTTTAAGCAGCGTTTTCATTTCGATATCGATCAGGTTCAACTCGGCGGCATAGGCTTGGTCAGTCATGACCTGGCCCGGAGCAATTTCGCTTTCCAGCTTACCCAGTTCAGCGGCGAGTACCCGGAGCTCCTGCTTCAGATCGGCCTTTGCCTGCAACGAAAGGTTCGGTTCGGAGGCCCTCTTTTCAAGCGCCATGTAAAACTCAGTCGTTGCATCGATTCGGTGCCTGAAAACCTTGAAGGCGCTTCGATTTGTGCCCCGTAGGTATGTTTCCCAGAACGGTTGTTCGATGATCGAATCACGCAGTAAATCGCCGGTTTCCAGCTCCATGACCCGCTGATACGCACTCTCGATCATCTCGGGAGTCACACCGGTGTGCGTGCGAAATTGCAAATCACGGGACTGCCAGGGCAGGTCCAGTCGCTCTGCCAGATCCGTCATGTAAGCCAGGTGGACCTCGACTTCATCGATACTTCCCGACACTGCGCCCTCAGCATCGACAGTCCTGAATTGCTCACCATTTTCCAGGCGCTCGGCAACCACTTTGTGGGCGATCCGGCTCAACTCGTCCAGCCGCGACTTGCCTCTGGCCAGCTGCACCAGTTCGGCCTCCACCAGGCCCGGGTTGGCCAATGCGTAAGCCTCATGGATCAGCACTTCTACGCCCATCGCATTGAACAACTGCGCCCCGGCGTCAACACAGTTAGTGACCTCCTCCCTGCCCATGACGAAAAGATTGCGCCGCAGCTCGCTGTCCTTGGACATGGCCTCCAGCATTCGCCAGAGCTTTTGCGTCATGTCCACCCTGAAGGCTTTGTCGGTTCTGAAGGCGGTTGATTGGGTGAGCTTCCTGATCTGATTGAAAAAAGGCACTGAGCCGAACTCATCCTCAACGCTGTTCCAAACATCCTGTTTGGCCACCCACTCAGGTCGCGTCAAGCCTTCCTCCCAATCAAGACTGTCGCGCACGCCGCGAGGCGGATACGGACGATCGGGGTCCAGGCCGACGGACCGGATATAACCTCTGAGCGTTTCCAGGTTCTCGGCCGACAACCACGGCGGATCGCGATTCAATACCGTGCGCGCCAACAGCTCCGCGGAGGCTGAGCCGGGCGTAACCTGCGGGATAACGGTCAGTTCGTTGCGCTGCAGGCTCAGGTAAAAATGCCGGAACCTGGGTTGAGCGAACAGCCCCTCCGGCCAGGTATCAATCCCGGTGTCACCCAGCATCAGGGTATGCAGCATGCGCATCCCACCGATATCGGGCACTCTCCCCAACGGGTTTCCTTGCAGATCCAGACTTTTCAGCCGGGAGAGCCATCTCAAATAGGTAGCTCCCTGGGCATCCAGCACAATCCGGTTATCACCGAGGTTCAGTTCGGTCAGCCCACGCATTCGCCCCACCGCACGAGGAAATTGCGTGAGCTGGTTACCGGTGAGATTCAGCGAACGGAGTTTCGGAAAATGAACCAGAAACGTGACGTGGGCATCGTTCATTCCAGTGCCCAGCAAGTTCAGGCTGGTGACGTGCTGAAAATCGGCTTCCAACAGAGGCATGCTTCCCAAGTGTCGCCCCAGGGGAACGTTTCTGAAATCAAGCGCTGTCCCGTACATATTTCCCAAAGGGTCCACATCCCTGGGCCCGGTGTGCTGCCAGCACTGGCGAATGGTTGTGTAGATCGAGTTTCGGGTCTGCCATTCGGCAATGCCGGCAGGGCTGTACCTGAACGCTTCGGTGGGTAAATTGAGCCAGTGCCGGAAATTGGCATTGAGACGATCGAACTCCGCCTCCAATGCGCTTGCCCGCTGTTCCGGAGTAACGTCGTCGCCCCCGCCGTCCAGGTAAGCCTGGGCCTCGGTTTCCGTCCAGCCGGGGCGTACACTCCTGACCCGCTCCTGCGGCGTCACTCGGCCTGTCAGTTGTCGAATGCCCTGGGGGGCAAACATGCCACCGCGCAACTTCATCGCTTCGGGATCGTAGGCGGGCTTGCGCAGAGGGTTGTCCGCCAGCATCGGATGCAGCTTGTCACGCGCCAACGGGGCATTTTGAACACTGCGTTTGAGGTTCGCGCCTTGATAGATCTCGTACCCCAGCGCTTTGCGTTCGGCGTCGGGCAGAGCGTGCAAGACGGATGAAAAAAGATCGTCGGCACCCCGCAGATGGTTATCCTCGGCATCCCGCGCTTCATAGCCCTCGTCCGTGCTGACCAGCACTTTGCGCGTACGTGCGTTCTCCGGGCCAATGCTGTCGCGCAGGTGCCCGGTGAACGAATGTTCGCGAACTTCAATGCGCACGTCGCCCGGCCAGTTCGGCAAGGTTTCCAGGGTGTGCAGCGCCAGCCGTTCCGTATCCGGAGCGTGCATCGAGTCAAGGAACAGCCCTTCATAGGCGCGCGCCAAACGTACTTCCAGCAAGGCCGCCCGCACCTGTTGCCGCAGATGCAAGGCAATGCGCTTTTGTTCGGCCAGTGCTCGCAAATCCGCCGGAGCAGCGGCGGCCAGCAGTTCCTCGGCCACGCCGTCGGGCAATTGTGCAAAAGCATCCTGAAGCACCCGCACATTGGCATTGTCTGATGGCGACAGACCGCTCCGTGGCAGCTTCCCCGTGTCCGACCACGTCTTGAACCGTTCGATCGTGTCGACCAGCAACGCCGGCGGTGCTTCGTTTTCGACATGCAGCCGACGCAGCACATCTGCTTCGACGCCACTGGCGATCCGGATCTGCTCAAGCGTTGCATCGTCGAACGTTTCTACCCTCGCCCCCAACCGCCGCATGAGCTCGGTCGAGGTCCATTCGACAGGGCGGTCGAGCTCGGTATGCCAGGTGCCTGCGCCATTGTGTTCAAGCTTCGGTTGGTAGGCCATCGCTCGATCCGGATGGAGAATCCGCGGTTGCCCCGTGAGTGGATCGTCTTGCACCGCAAAGTATTTACCGCCGATCGACAGGAATTCCTGATCGTTGTGCAGATACAGGCCTCGCTCGTTTGGCTTCGTACCCGGACTCAGACTGACTTGATGTTCATACGGACTCAGGTCCGGATTCCAGAGACGGGTCTTGCCGTCAGCGAGCACCACCGGCTTCAGCTGTTCGACAAAAGATGAAGGCCGGACCGCTGGCGCTGCGCCCGTGGGTAAAACATGCCCTGCCGCCATGATTGCCAACTGGGCAGCATTGATCAGGACACCGCACAGAAGCGCCGACGCTTCTTCCTTGTCTCCCTTGCTCCAGTCCTCAATGCCCTCCATGGTTTCGAGCAGCATTTGCCCGACCATCACGCCCAACATGGCCTCCCCCAGGCCAGGCACCAGCATTGCGCCGAAGTTGAACACATTCCAGCCGATGTTCGCGTAACTCCTCAGCCGCGCCCAGCGGGCATTGGCATCTTCATCGCCAGTGGGCACGGCGATATGTCGCGCATCGGCGATGGCCTTGTCGCGCCGCCATCGACTGAACTGAGGCCAGAGCGCGCCTTCGATCACATGGGTGATCGGTTCTGCGTCGGGGTTTTCCACTGCGGTTTCCCGCCACCATGGCCCCATGTTCAACGGCTCCCGCTGCTGCCAGGTGAAGGTGCTGAAGCGCTCCCTGACGCGAGCGAAAAACCTGCCCTGGTCTTTTTGCGGTACGAACCGACTGAAGAACTGCTGATAGTCCGACGAGCGCAACTGGCTCGTCAGCTCCTTCATGAAGTCGGTGAAGGACGAATATTCCTTCAAGGGATGTTCAGGGTCGTCAGGTACGTAGGCGATCAAGGTGCCATCGAGCCGGCTCTGCGTAAAAATATCGTTCCTGCCCAGCACCTCGTCGACCACACCGCTTGGCCCGTTGGCAAAAAAGGCCTTGAGCAGTTTGAATTGATCAAACTCCTGCCCGGGTAAAATGGCCAGTTTGCGCGACCACTCCAGCATTGTTCGTTGGTCTGCCGGAACCAGGCTGTTGTAGATTCGCTTTACTCGTGTCGGATCAGCCACTGCACTGAACAACACGATACCCGACAGCTTCACGCCCAAAAGAGTCAGCCGATGAGACTGTAACGGGCGATTGCCCATCGTGATGTTTGTCTGGTTGTCTCGCAGTTGCTGCAACTTGCCATATGCATAAGAAGTGATATCACTCTTCAAATAGGCAATCAGCGCTGACTCATTGAACGCGGCCTTTTCGGTCCCGATGAAGTGCTGCTCAAGCGAGGCCTTGGCATCAACCGCCGAAGGGGCCAGCAACCCTTTGATGTGCCGCTGATATTGCGCACCGAGATCCAGATCCCTGCAAAGGCTCGCAAAACTTTCGATGGTCAATGAATGGCGCCTCAGGGCTCCTTCGGCGTCGGTAATGAAAATGCCGGAGCCATCACGAAAGGCGCCAGCACGGGTTTCAGAGTCCTCGAAGTTATGGAGGGCGGCCTCCAGCAGAGTTGACTGCCTGAGCCGACTGGCATTGGTGTCGACGCCAAAACCCAGGAGGGCCGGAATATAAAGCCGTACCGATGTCGCATGAACATCCAGATCCAGGTTCAGCTTTTCTTTCAGGGCCTGAACAAGCAAGGGTTCGGCGAACTTATTGATGTCCTTTTGCAAATCGCCCAGTGTGTCATCCAGGCTGTCTTGCAACCGCCACCGCTCACTGATGAGTTCGTTGAGATATTGACGGTTGATAGCACTCGCCTTGATGTACCACTCGGGAACGTCCGGCTTCATATCAGTCGTTGATACAAAACTTGATACAGATGGTTTCTTTATGAATGCGGGAACTTTGGTTGCAAGATAATTCAAATAAACATTGGCGCCAGCTGTCATCTCTTGAGAGATATTGGAAACGCCCCCTTCTGACAATTCATTCATTGCGCATGTATCCCTATGCGTTTGAGAAGAACGCCAAGCTTATTCAATACCTGCAAAAACAAAAGATTAAATAACTGTTGGAAAATAGCGATAAAACAAACAACACCTTCCAACTTAAGAATCTAAAAAACAAATAAGTACCACCTGCAAGACCTGCAAGCATGATCCGGCGTGTCARCGGTAGTTTTTACCGATCTACAAAGAGGCTAAGATGCCCAGACTCTCCAGGCAGGTAACGGCCATGCGCTTATCCGAATTCATCAGGCAACACGTGGACCGTATCGTCGATGAATGGGAACAGTTCGCCAGAACGATCACCCCGGCGGCCGAGTGCATGGATCGAGCAGCCTTGCGCGATCACGCCAAGGCCATTCTGCTGGCGGCAGCGCGGGACATGACCACCGCGCAAACCGCCAGCGAACAGCTCGCCAAGGCCAAGGGCGAAGGCCCGGAGAAAACCCCAAGCCTGGATGAAGCGGGTGCCAGCCATGGCGAACTGCGGCATACCGTGGGCTTCGACCTGGTGCAAATGACCAGCGAGTTCCGCCATTTGCGGGCCTGTGTGATTCGGTTGTGGGTCGACAGCCTGGAGTCACCGGACCTGACCTATTTCCGGGACATGATCCGTTTCAACGAAGCCATCGATGAGGCCCTCGCCGAATCCACCGCCGCCTATGCCGAACAGGTCAACCATTCACGGGATCTGTTTCTGGCGATACTCGGGCATGACTTGCGAGCGCCATTGCAGGCAGTGAGCATGTCCGCCGAGTTACTGCTGCGTAAAGCAACGCTTGAAGGCGATGCTTTGGCCTGTGCCAACAATATTAAGGATGGCGCGCGGAACATGGCGGTGCTGGTCAGCGATTTGCTGGAACTGGTGCGCAGTCGCCTGGGCAAGCGCCTGCCAATCGAACCGGCGCCCATGGACCTGGCCGAGACGGCGCGCGAAGCGATTGCCCAGGCTTGCGCTGCTCATCCGCAATGTGATCCGACACTGAGCGTCGAAGGCGATACCCGGGGTGTATGGGATGGCCGAAGGCTCGCTCAAATGCTGCAGAACCTGATCGGCAATGCCTTGCAGCACGGTTCGAACCACAGCGTGATCAAGCTGAGCCTCAGGGGTGAAACGGACAGCGTTCGGCTCACCGTGCACAACGACGGTGCGCCGATTCCGCCCGAGGTCATCGGCACAATCTTCGATCCACTGGTACGCAGTGCCGACGAAGAACTCGGCGGGCCGAGCACCAGCCTTGGCCTGGGGCTGTTCATCGTCAAGGAAGTGGTTGATGCCCATCAAGGGACGATCGAGGTCAGTTCCAGCGAGGCTGAGGGCACACTGTTTAGCGTGGTGTTGCCCAGGAAGGTGTAACGCCTTGGGACCGCTGTGGCGAGGGGGCTTGCCCCCGTTCGGCTGCGCAGCAGTCGTAAAATCGACGCATGCGGTCAGTCTGAAAAACCGCGATGACCGGATTTGGGGTCGCTACGCAACCCAACGGGGGCAAGCCCCCTCGCCACAGGTTTAGTGTTTACAGCTATTCGATCACCAAGCGCCCCAACCGCTGCTTGAGCATGCGGTTCTCGGCCCGCAGTTGCTGGACCTCGTCAAGCAGGTCCAGCGCCAGGGCGACACCTTCCCATTCCAGCTCCAGGTCGCGCCGCAGCTTGGCGGCGCGCTTGGCCAAAACCAGTTCGTAGTCGGTGAAACGCCAATCCTTGGGCTCTGTACCCTGTGGTTCGAGGATGCCGTGTTCGACGATCTCGATCACATGCACGTCCGACAACTCGGTCGCCTCACAGAATTCTGCCAGGTCCAATAGAACGATCACGGGGTCGCTCATGATTGGGCTCCTCCTTATCTCGGAATCAAAAATTCTCTCGCGGATCGAAAGCGGCTTTTTTCGCCAACTCCTCCCACAACGCCTTGACGTCATGGTCGAGTTTCTTCGGCATCACCGCCTTGAGCTGCACGAACAGGTAACCACGGTGCCCGGCCTTGTGCATCAGGCCGTGGCCCTTGGCGCGCATGCGCTGGCCATTCTGGCTGCCGGCCGGAACCTTGAGGTTGATCTTGCCGGTCAGGGTCGGCACCGCGACTTCGGTCCCCAGTGCCAGTTCCCACGGTGCCAGTGGCAAGGTGATGATCAGGTTCTCGCCTTCGACATCGAATTTGGGGTGCGGCGCAAAACGAATGGTCAGGTACAGGTCGCCATTGGCCCCGCCACCGATGCCCGGAGCACCCTGCCCCTTGAGGCGGATGCGCTCGCCGTCGGTCACGCCGGCGGGGATCTTCACGTTCAGGCTTTTGCTGGTGTTGCTGACATGCTGGCCGGCAGCGTTGTACTGCGGCACCTGGAAGCTGACCTTCTTCGATTCGGTCGAGAGGGTTTCTTCCAGAAAAACCGGTAATTCCATTTCCACGTCTTGCCCTCGACGACCGGCGCTATGGCCCGACCGTCCACCACCACCGAAACCCGAACCACGGTTGCCGAAGATCGAACTGAAGAAGTCCGAGAAATCGCCCGTGTCCTGACCACCGCCTCCGAAACCACCACGACTCTGCCAACCCGGCGGGCCCTGGAACGGCTGGCCGTGGTGACCGTATTTGCGCAAGTCGTCGTATTCGGCGCGCTTGTCGGCGCTTTTCAGCGCTTCATAGGCTTCCGACGCGTCCTTGAACTTGGCCTCGGCGTCCTTTTCCTTGCTGACATCGGGGTGGTATTTGCGCGCCAGCTTCCGATAGGCGGCCTTGATCGCCTTATCGTCCGCAGTCGGCTCCACGCCGAGAATCTTGTAATAGTCTTTGAAGTCCATCGAGGGAATCACCATCCATTATCGAAATCGCGCCACTCGGTACAGCATGCTCTGGTTTACAGCGTCTTGATTGATCAATCTCAATTTTGTGACCGGGCAGCGCATCAGTAGTTTATCGGCAGCCAGGCGCAGTTCTTGCTGTCGCCCAAGGATTGCCAAACCTATGCAGGGAAGTTTGGGGGTGATGGCGCATCTTTCAAGCGTAGATCAATGTGATTTAACAGATAGTCGGCCTTCGAATCTGCGCCGCACTGACATACACTGCGCGGCCGTTTTTTAACCGGAACTTGAAAGACATGAAAAACGCATCTCCAGCCCGTRCCTGCGGTATCGACTTCGGCACGTCCAACTCCACCGTCGGCTGGCTGCGCCCCGGCATGGAAACGCTGATCGCGCTGGAGGACGACAAGATAACCCTGCCCTCGGTGGTCTTCTTCAATATGGAAGAACGCCGCCCGGTGTACGGCCGGCTGGCGCTGCACGAGTACCTGGAAGGTTACGAAGGCCGGTTGATGCGCTCGCTCAAGAGCCTGCTGGGCTCCAAGCTGATCAAGCACGACACCAGCGTCCTCGGCACGGCGATGCCGTTCAAGGACCTGCTCGGGCTGTTCATCGGCCAGTTGAAAAAGCGCGCCGAAGCCGCTGCCGGTCGGGAGTTCGAGGAAGTGGTGCTGGGCCGTCCGGTGTTTTTCGTCGATGACGATGAACTGGCCGACCAGGAAGCCGAGAACACCCTGGTGGACGTAGCCCGCGCCATTGGTTTCAAGGACGTCTCGTTCCAGTACGAGCCGATTGCAGCGGCGTTCGACTATGAATCCACCATCGAAAAGGAAGAGCTGGTACTGATCGTCGACATCGGCGGTGGTACGTCGGACTTCTCGCTGGTGCGCCTGTCCCCTGAGCGACGCGGACATGACAACCGTCATGACGACATCCTCGCCACCGGCGGCGTGCACATCGGCGGGACCGATTTCGACAAACAGCTGAGCCTGCAAGGCCTGATGCCGCTGTTCGGCTACGGCAGCCGGATGAAGAGCGGCGCCTACATGCCCACCAGCCATCACATGAACCTGGCGACCTGGCACACCATCAACTCGGTGTACTCGCAGAAATCGACCCTGGCCCTGGGCAGCATGCGTTACGACATTGAAGACACCGGCGGCATCGATCGCCTGTTCAAGCTGATCGACCAGCGCGCCGGGCACTGGCTGGCGATGGAAGTGGAAGAGACCAAGATCCAGCTGACCCACGCCGACAGCCGTCATGTGCCGCTGGACCGCATCGAGCCCGGTTTGAGTGTGGAACTGACTCGTGCGCTGTTCGAATCAGCCATCGACAACTTGCTGGAGCGGGTGCGCAACAGCGTGACCCAATTGCTGAACGACGCGAATGTGCGGGTCGATCAGGTAGATACGGTGTTCTTCACCGGCGGTTCGAGCGGGATTCCGGCGCTGCGCAACAGCGTCTCGGCGATGTTGCCGAAGGCGCAGCATGTGGAAGGCAACATCTTCGGCAGCATCGGCAGCGGGTTGGCGATCGAGGCGGCCAAGCGTTACGGCCCGATGGATTGACCTGAAACCCTGTGGCGAGGGAGCTTGCTCCCGTTGGACTGCGCAGCAGTCCCTTCTTTTGGAGATAAGGGGGCCGCTTCGCGCCCCCACGGGAGCAAGCTCCCTCGCCACAATTAGATCAACACGGGATCAAACCATCCCCACCTGCTTCAACTCACTCTTCAGGTACGCGTAATAAATCGGCCCCGCCACCACCCCCGGCAGGCCGAACGCGGCTTCGAACACCAGCATCGCCAGCAGCAACTCCCACGACTTGGCGCTGATCTGCCCGCCTACAATGCGCGCGTTGAGAAAGTATTCGAGCTTGTGGATAAAAATCAGATACCCCAATGCCGCCACCGCCACCCAGATCGACAGCGACAGGCCGACGATGGTGATCAAGGTGTTCGACATCAGGTTGCCGATCACCGGCAACAAGCCGAGCAGGAAGGTCAGCACGATCAGGGTTTTGGTCAGCGGCAGCTTGATCCCGAACATCGGCAGGACCACCGCGAGGAAAATCCCGGTGAAGAAGGTGTTGAGCAGGGAAATCTTGATCTGCGCGAAGACGATATTGCGAAACGCCTGGACCAACAGGTGCAAACGGTCGAACAGCGCCGCGGCCAAGGGCTTGCGCTTGGTCAGGTCCGGTACGCGCTGCAAGGCGATGATCGCCCCCAGTACCATGCCGATCAGCAGCGTCACGAACATGTGCGCCGCGTCCTTGCCCACCAGTTGCAAGTCGCTCAAGTGCTTGCTCATCCACTCGCCGATGGCCACCCGGAATTYGGCGGCACTGGCCGGTAAATAAGCATCGATGAACGGCGGCAACTGCCCGCGTGCACGGTCGACCACGCCCATGAATTTGTCGAGGGAAGCACCGGGGTTTTCCGCCTCGTGCAGCAGGAAACTGATCGCACCGGCAAAGATCAGCGCCAGCACACTGACCACCAAAGTCCCCAGTAACGCCACCGCCAGCCAGCGCGCACGGCGGCCCTCGATCAGCCGTTGCAATTGCGGCGTGAGCATGTTGACCAGTTCGAACACCAACAACCCGGCCAGCAGGCTGGGCAGCAATCGCAGAGGGATCACCAGCAGCAAACCGCCAAAAATAATGACCCAACTGATGAGCAACAAGACCTGACGCTGAGAAAACGCTGACATACAGCCTCAAAACGAACGACGTGAAAGGATTGGCAGTCTGCCAGCGTTCCGGCGCCGAAGCGAGCAAACACGAACCTTGGGAGCGAGCCTGCTCGCGATAGCATCAACGCGGTTCTGCGTGATACCGAGTCGCCTGCATCGTCGGATCGCCGTCCGGAGCAGGCTCGCCCCACACTGCTTATTTTTTCTTCAGGCACTCACTCATGAACGCTTTGCGTGCATCGCCCTTGAGGCCCTTGGTAGTGGCATCGGCGTTACAGGTTTTCATCTTTTCTTGTTGAGGTGTCATGGGCTTGGCGGCATCGGCGGCCGGCGCGGCTTTGAGGCAGGTACTCATGAAGGCTTTGCGCTCATCGCCCTTGAGGCTCTTGGCGGTAGCTTCGGCATTGCAGGTAGTCATTTTGTTCTGTTGGGCAGTGGCAGCAAAACCCTGGGAGCAGAGCAGCAGACCGATCATCAACAACGGGGCACGCAACATCTTCATGGAGTTTTCTCCTTGTTACCGCACCGATGGGTACGGCCTCGCTCTGGAGTGTAGACAAAGCCTGTTACACCTTCATCTGCTATCAAGATGGCTGCGCCGATACTGTTCCGGCGTGCACCCGGCCTGGCGCTGAAACATCGCGATAAACGCCGAGCCGGTGCTGTAACCCATGTCGAAGGCGATTTCCTGAATGCTGCGGTGGCTGTCCAGCGCTTCGATCGCCGCCAGAAACCGCAACCGTTGCCGCCATTCACCGAAACTCATGCCCAACTCGCGAACAAACTGCCGGGCCAGCGTGCGTTCGCTGACGTGAACCTGCCCGGCCCAATACGCCAACGGCCGGTTATCCCCAGGTTCGGCCTGCAAGGCTTCCAGAATGCCAAGTAACCCGGGACTGCTGGCGTAGGGCAAATAGCACTCATGCACGGGCGCCTGTTGCAGTTGGTCTACCAGCACTTGAGCCAGACGCTGGTCCGCGTCGTGCTCGGGAATTTTCACATCGCGGGCGGCGAAGTCTTTCAGGATCGCCTTGAGGATGTCGCTGATCGCCAGGGTGCAGGCCTGTTGCGGCAGATCGCGGCACAGCGTCGGCGCGAGGCAGACCGCGCGATAGTTGATCGGCTGATGGCTATAGAAACTGTGTTCGGTCCCGGGCGGCACCCACACCGCGTACTGCGGCGGCGACATGAAACGGCTGCCATCGACTTCCATGTGCAACACGCCATGGGCCGCGTACTCCAGCGTGCCCCACGGATGTCGGTGAGGTGCGGCGTATTCGTGGGCGTTGAAGTCGGCATAGCGGAAATACACCGCCGACGGCAGTTCGCTGAAATCCAGCAGGTCGATGTGTTTACTGTTCATGCTGTCCGGAATCAGGGGCAGATTGTCTGGATCGCAGTATAGGCTTGCATCCAGACAGACGGATAATTGCCCCTCATTAACGTTCTGGCTTTTTCCCGATGCAATACGCTTATCCCCTGCTGGCCATTTTCATTTGGGCCGGCAACACCGTGATCAACAAACTCGCGGTGGGCGCAATCTTCCCCGCCGAAATCGGCTTCTACCGCTGGCTGCTGGCCGGGATTCTGTTCACGCCTTTCATGCTTAAGCCAGTGATCGCCCATTGGCCGGTCATACGCCCAAACCTGGGGAGGATCTTCATTCTCGGCGTACTCGGCATGGCGGTTTATCAGAGCCTGGCCTATTTCGCTGCAACACTGACGTCGGCCACCAACATGGGGATCATTCTGTCGCTGATGCCGTTGATGTCGCTGGCCATGGCGATAGTCAGCCTCGGCCAACGCCTGACCGCCGGAGCCCTGGCCGGTGCGGTATTGTCGTTTGCCGGTGTTCTGGTGGTGGTGTCGTCCGGCAGCCTTGGCGCGTTGCTGGAGCACGGGGTGAACTTGGGCGACGCGATGATGCTGATCGCCACGCTGGCTTATGCGGTTTACAGCACCTTGCTGAAAAAATGGCAGCTGCGCTTGCCGCCGCTGGTGTTGCTGTATTTACAGGTGCTGGTGGCGGTGGTGGTGCTATTTCCGCTGTTCCTCGCCTCACCGAAAATCGGCCCGACCCTGCATAACATTCCGCTGGTGCTTTACGCCTGTCTGCTGGCCTCGATGCTTGCGCCGCTGGCGTGGATGCAGGCCGTGGTGCGCCTGGGCCCGAGCCGGACCACGCTGTTTTTCAACCTGCTGCCGTTGATTACGGCGCTGATTGCGGCGGTGGTGCTGCATGAGCAGTTGGCGTTGTATCACCTGGTGGGTGGGGTGTTGACGCTGGGTGGGGTGATTCTTTCCGAGCGCTGGACCACCACATTGGGCCGCGCATAACCCTTTGTGGCGAGGGAGCTTGCTCCCGCTCGAGCGCAAAGCATCGCATTCTGGGGGCTGCTTCGCAGCCCAACGGGAGCAAGCTCCCTCGCCACAGGGCTTAAACGCCTGCCGCCTTCAACCGCGCGGCATGCTCGACAAACAACCGCACCGGCTCTGCCCCCTTGCCCACCAGCCCCAGGGATTGGTTGACGATATCGAAGTGATCCATCGGGTATTGATCGCCAATCACCGTCCCGAGATGTGAGCTGTAGCGCCCGACCATCCCGTCGCAATGCCCCGCTTCACGCACGAAGGTTCTGGCAAACAACCGGCAACTGCGGTTGGTGCCGTCGAACAGGTTGCACCCGCGATCGGTCTTGCCCGGCTGCAAAGTCCCGGACCAGGAGTAATAGCGCACGCCATTGACCACTTCCGGGCCATGCCCACCCCAGGTGTCAGGCAGCCCCTGTGGATAACGCTGATTGAACAGCGCCACGCCGGCCGTGGTCAGCGACTGGTGCGAAGCCGGGATATCCACCGGCAGTCGCGGCCCGCGATAACCGGTTTCCAGCAGGCACATCAACGCGCTGATCAACCACAGTAAAAAACTGAGCAGCCGTCCCCTGGCGCTGTCAGCCGGATAGTGATCGTGCAGGTAGTCCGCCAGCTCCGAACCGTGATTGGGCCCGGCCACCGAGGTCACTGACGCCACCTGGTCCGGGCGTTTTGCCGCAGCATACCGAGCGGTCAGCGAGCCCTGGCTGTGGCCGATCAGGTTGACCTTCTCGGCCCCGGTATCGCGCAGGATTTCCTCGATTCGTGCCAGCAATTGCTCACCACGCACCTCGGTTGAGTTGAGCGGCGAAACCTGCACCGCGATCACGGTTGCACCGTCCCGGCGCAACGCCGAAATGATCCCGAACCAATACGGATAGAGCAGCAGACGAATAAACCCGAGCATCCCCGGGACCAGCACCAACGGGTAACGCGTGGCAGAGCCTTGCGACATGGATGAACATCCTTGTGGTCGGTGAGATGAAGCAAGGCTGGATGCAAGGCCTCAGCCAAGCATCGCCACCCAAGATGACAACCCGGTGACCAATCTATGACATCCACCCTACTTCAACCCCACCACGCCCGCCACAATCAGCCCGACCGACACCAGTTTGAGCGCGGTCAGGCTTTCGCCCAGCAGCGCAAAGCCGAGGAACACCGTGCCCAGTGAACCGATAGCGGTCCAGATCGGGTAGGCGATGCTCACCGGCAATTCGCGCATGGCCAAGGTCAGGAAATAGATCCCACCCACGGCCGCCACCACGGTGATCACCGAAGGCCAGAGCCGGGTGAAGCCTTCGGCGTATTTCATGCCCATGGCGAAGGTGACCTCGAACCCGGCGGCAATCAGCAGGAACAGCCAGGCCATCTAGAACTCCCTGGCCAGCGCCAGCAAAYGCTGTTCGGCCTCGGCTACGGAAACCTGGAAGGTGCGCTCGGCGGACTCCTCGCCCTCGGCGGCGACAACCGTGACGTCAGTGATGCCGATGAACCCCAGTGCCGTGCGCAGCAACGGGTCGGCATGGTTCATCGCTTCAAGCTCACCGCCGGGGCCGAAGCCAAACCCGCCGCGACTGGTGACGATCAACGCCTTCTTGCCCCGCACCAGCGGTTCGTACTGCGCGATGCCGTTGTCCAGGGTGTGATTGAACGTCAGTCCGAGCCGCACAATCTGGTCGATCCAGGCCTTGAGGCCACTGGGCACGCTGAAGTTGTACATCGGGGTGGAAATCACCAGCAGATCATGACCGAGTAACTCCCCCACCAACTCATCGCTGAGTGCCAGGTCGGCCTGCATCGACAACGGTCGCGCTTGAGGCTCCGGATGAAAAGCAGCCGCTACGAAGGCTTCGTTGACGGCCGGGATCAACGCCCGGCCGACTTCACGGCGGGTCAATTGCGACTGCGGGTTACGGACCTGCCAGGCTGAAAGAAACACCTCGGCCAACCGCCGCGAATGAGAGCGTTCACCACGGGGGCTGGCGTGAATGGCAAGAATTGTGCTCATCTGAATCTCCTTAAGGGCTAAACTGAAACGGCTTGTGGCTGCAGCTTGAAGCGCACAGCCGCCTGCCTTCAAATGAGCAAAAATCAGTCTGGATGAATCTATTTCACCCATGGAGTTTTAAATGTTTGCCTCGTTGCCGTTGACCGCCCTGCGGGCCTTCGAATCCGCCTCGCGCCTGCTGAGTTTCAAGGCTGCCGCCGAAGAGCTGTCCGTGACGCCGACGGCGGTTTCCCACCAGATCCGCTCCCTGGAAAACTGGCTCGGCGTGCCGCTGTTCGAACGACTGCCACGCCAGGTGCGCCTGACCGAGTGCGGCGAACGGCTGTTCCGTAGCCTGCATGGCGCCCTGCTGGAGGTGGCGCAAAGCGTCGATACCTTGCGCCCGCAACGCAGCGGCACGAGCCTGACGATCTCCACCACCGCCGCTTTCGCCGCCCTTTGGCTGGTGCCACGGCTGGGACGGTTTTATGCCCGGCATCCGCACATCAGCGTGCGGCTGGACACTCACTGCGAAGTCATCGATTTGCATCAGGACGCCAGCGTCGATCTGGTGCTGCGCTACAGCCAAGACGACTACCCGAACCTGTATGGGTTGTGCCTGTTCGACGAATCCTTCGGGGTTTATGGCTCGCCTGAACAAGTGGCCCTGGCGACCCGTCGGGTACCCACCCTGATCAGCGTGCAGTGGCATAACTCCAAACTGTATGCCCACGGCTGGGAAGCCTGGTGCGCGCAATCCGGCGAAACCTGGCTGGCCGGACAGCCAGCGGTGCGTGAATACGACGAAGAGCATTACGCCCTGCAAGCCGCCATTGCCGGGCAAGGTTTGGTGCTGGCGAGCAATATTCTGGTGTCGGAGAGTGTGGCCAGCGGCTTATTGCTGCCTTACCGGGGTGAGATTCAGGTCGACGGGGCCGGATACAGCGCACTGTGCGTTCCAGGGCGCGAACGGCATCCGCCGGTGCGGGCGTTTTTTGCGTGGTTGCAGGAGGAAGCTCGATTGTCTGGTCTATTGCCAAGATCGAAGCCCGCGGCAGCTCCTGCAGGGGAACGCGTTCCAATGTAGCGGCCGCAGGCTGAGATCTTTTGATCTACCGGGTGGGCTTGACCGTCACCGGCGCCTTGCCCGCCTTCATCTGCTCCAGCAACGGCGCACATTGATTCGGCTCGCCAGCACTCGGCGCGATCAGCGCCAGCAAACCCGCCGCCGGCGCGGCAATCACACCCAACGCCACCATCCCGGCCCCGCGCAGCATCAGCGGCACCGCTTTCACCCCCGCATCCGGCTTGATGAACTTACCCCGCACATACAGTGGCGAACGCAACGAAATCAAGCGCCAGCCCTTGGATTCCGGGCTGATGGTCAGGTCCAGTTGCTCGGTCGCCATGTTCGCCGTGCCATCGATGTAGACAATCGCGTTCTCGGTATCGAAGACGAACAACTGCGTGGTCGCCAGACCGCTCTTGATGTCGAAATTGGCCGCCGCGCAATTGATCTTCACTTCCTTGTCGCCAAAGATTTTCCCGACCACATAGTTGCCGACATTGAGCCCGGCCAGCTCCATCAACTCACGACTGATGGCGCCATCATTGATCAGCATCTTCAAATTGCCGTCGGCGGTGCCCAGCAGCTTGGCCACCGAGTTGCCACGACCGACAAGGTCGGCATCGCCATTGAGCTCACCGAAACTGGTTTTCATCCGTTCAATGGAGGGGAACAGCTGTTTGAGCTTGAACTTGCGCGCGGTCAGTTTGGCCCGGCCTTCCAATGGCTCAGCGCGCCCGTTCAGACGAACCTGCGCATCCAGATTGCCGCCAGCCACGCCGAAACGCAGGGGCTCGAGACTGAGCACACCATCCGTCAGCACCAAATGGGTGTAGAGGTCGTTGAACGGCAGTTTTTCGCTGTGGACGATGCGCTTGCCAGTGAACTCGACGTCAGCGTCCATATCGCGCCAGCGCTCGGTCTTGAATTCCTCGACCGGCAGTATCTTGTCCGCCGGCTGCTTGCTTTCACCGCCGCGGGCCTTTTGCTTGGCATTGGAGTCGGCGCCGATCAGTGGGGCCAGGTCGGCAAACAACAGTTGATTGGACTCCACCGCCCCGCTGAGCTTGGGCCGCGGTTGACTCGCGACATAAGCCAGGTTGCCATGGATGTCGCTCTCGCCAATCTTGCCGTTGAAGTCCTCATAGCGGTACACCGCCCCGCCCGACTCATGCAACTTGGCGGTCAAATGCCCATCCGTGGCGTACGGCGGGGTATCCGGCAGGGTCACGCCGATCAGCGGATAGAGATTGCCCAGGCTGGCACCGGCCAGTTTCAGGCGCAGATCCAGGGCGCCGAGGTTCAATGGATCGGTGAGCGTGCCGGCCAGTTCGACGCTGGTGTCGGCAATCTGCATTTGCGCATGAAGCGGGAACGGCTTGGCGGCATCCTGTAGGGCCAGCAAACCACCGATTTTGCCTTGGCCAGCCAGATTCTGGCCGTGGTATTGGCCTTTGACCTTCAACGCGAACGCGTAATCCTGCGGCGAACCGCCCTTCTCAAGCGCGGTTTTCGCCGCTTTGTCGCCGACGATGTCACTGAACGGAATCGGCTTGCCCAGCGGATCGATCAGCAAGTCGAGGCGGGTTTTCAGGCTCTGGTCGTCGAGCGTGACATGGCCCTTGTCGAAGCCGATGGCACCGATGTCCAGCACCCAGTTAGAAGGCTCGGCATTCGGGTCCTTGGGGTCGAACTTGAATGTCCAGTTGGCGCGGCCGTCGGCCAGACGCTGCAGGTCGGCATTGGGCTCGGTCAGGTCGATGCGCGGGATCGTCACCCGCTGTGTCAGCAAGGCCAGTGGTGAAATACGCAGCTCGACGCGTTTGAGGGTGGCCATCTGCGGTTGCTTCGACCAGTCCGGGTTGCCCAGGCTCAGGTCCTCGGCCACCACATGCGGCCACGGTACCCAGGCCCGCCAGCCGCCTTCGTCGGGCTCGCGCTGCCAGACCACCGCGAGGTTGCCGTTGATGGCGAACGGACGATGCAGTTCTTCGGAGACTTTGGCGTTAAGGGGCGGTTTGATCCGGTTCCAATCGAAGAACGCGATGATCAGCACCAGGACGGCCAGCAGCACAACGAGGCTGGCGGAGGTCCAGGCAAGCATTTTACGAGTGCGCGTCATTGCACAGAGCTCCTGAATACGACTGAGCGCCCTGACAGCGACGCACTGATGAAACGTTAGGYCAGAACCGGCCTGCCATGAAATGTACGACTGGAAAACGGCCCGCAGGTTTAACCCGAAGGCCGATTCGAACGCAAATAGCCGTCTCGCCCCTCCCTTTTTAGCGTTACCGACCCCGCACTTTTGCGAGGCGAAAATGAGTCGAAAATACCCACCTCAGTGCAAAAACGTTCGCCGGAAACGCCCGTTCTAGAGCCGCTCGGCCAAACAATCAATTCCGTTGATTATTACCATTGCGTTTATGAACTTTTATATCGACTTATCGAGAGTAGCATTGAACTCGTACCCACTTTATCGCCCTCCCAAGGAGCAACCCATCATGAAACGCGAATTACTGCTTAGCCTGACCCTCTCAATGTTAGCCAGCACCGCTTTTGCTCTGCCGGCTGCCGATCAGGCCACTCCACAAGTCAAAGACAGCCACTCGGTGTTCAGCCAGACCGTTGCCGATGGTGCCAACGGTAACGAGCGCCTGAAAGAAAAAGGCCTGATCACCCAGGATGGCTCGGATCGCACTCCACAGGGCCAAACCCTGGCTGCTGACGGTACTGACCGCACTCCACAAGGCCAAACCCTCGCTGCTGACGGTGCCGACCGTACCCCACAAGGCCAAACCCTGGCTGCTGACGGTGCCGACCGTACCCCACAAGGCCAAACCCTGGCTGCTGACGGTACCGATCGCACTCCACAAGGCCAAACCCTGGCCGCTGACGGTACCGATCGCACTCCACAAGGCCAAACCCTTGCTGAAGGTGGTGGTGACCGTGTGATCGAACGCAACAGCGCTGTGAGCTAAGCCCATGGCGGCCTGGAAAAAAAGCCCAATCCCCGGATTGGGCTTTTGACTTTATAGAAGCTGCATTTCCCCCGCGTGCTCCCCCGACAGTCCGTTCGACGCCAGCGAAGCCGATTTGCTAGAGTGCGCCGCTGTCCCTGTCCAGAAAACACCCTTGCGATGCTGCCCCGCGCCGAACAGAAACAACAGACCCGCAACGCCCTGATGGACGCTGCCCGCCACCTGATGGAAAGCGGCCGAGGATTCGGCAGCTTGAGCCTGCGCGAAGTGACGCGAACCGCCGGGATCGTGCCCACTGGTTTCTACCGGCACTTCGCCGACATGGACGAATTGGGCCTGGCGCTGGTGTGCGAAGTCGGCCAGACCTTCCGCGAAACCATCCGCCTGGTGCGCCATAACGAATTCGTCATGGGCGGTATCATCGATGCCTCGGTGCGGATCTTTCTCGACGTGGTCACGGCCAATCGCTCGCAGTTCCTGTTTCTTGCCCGAGAGCAGTACGGCGGCTCGCTGCCGGTGCGCCAGGCCATCGGCCGCCTGCGCGAGGACATCAGCTCGGACCTGGCGGCCGATTTGTCGCTGATGCCCAAACTGCAGCATCTGGACATCGCCGGCCTGAGCGTCATGGCCGATCTGATCGTCAAAAGCGTGTTCGCGACCCTGCCGGACATCATCGATCCGCCGGCCGAAGCATTGCCCGAGCACCTGACACCCCAGGCGAAAATTACCCAGCAGTTGCGGTTTATCTTTATCGGGCTGAAGCATTGGCAGGGACTCGGCAGTACCGAGTAACCCGTTAGAAAAAGATCGCAGCCTTCGGCGGAAGGCTGCGATCTTTTTTTGTGCGCTGCAAATTGGTGCGTAAACACCCGTCACGCACCAACTTCAATCAAAGTCCTGCAACATTGTGAGTCTCCCCCGTCGCTCTGACAGGCATTTCCTACCTCTCACCCGATTGGCAAGCCCCTTGCTCTAGCCTGAACATTGTTCATTGCTGGAAGCCTTCCGATGCTGGTGATTCATCGCAGAATCGACCCTCAACCCGTCTGGGCCGCCGAGTTGCACCTGACCTTCGAAGCCAGGAGCAAAAGCCGCTTGCGCTGTTTCAGTGCCGAGGGTGAAGACGTCGGCTTGTTTCTGGAGCGCGGCCAGCCACCGCTGCATGACGGCGAGTGCCTGCAAGCCGAAGACGGGCGCGTCGTTCGCGTCTGTGCTCGCCCCGAACAACTGCTGCACGTCACCTGCGCCAATGCGTTCGAACTGACCCGCGCCGCCTATCATCTGGGCAATCGCCACGTGGCCCTGCAAGTCGGCGACGGCTGGTTGCGCCTGCTCGATGATTACGTGCTCAAGGCCATGCTCGAACAGCTTGGCGCCAAGGCCGAGAACATCGAAGCGCCGTTCCAGCCGGAACACGGTGCCTACGGTGGTGGCCATCACCACTCGCGCCACGGTGACGAGGACTTCAACTACCCGCCGAAACTGCACCAGTTCGGCGTGCGCTTATGAACCCCGCCTGGGCGCTGCTGCGCCTGGCCAGCCCGCAGCTGCCGATTGGCGGCTACAGCTATTCCCAGGGCCTGGAAATGGCGGTGGATAACGGCCGGGTCAATGATCCCGACAGCGCGCGACGCTGGATCAGCGATCAATTGCTGCTGAACCTGGCGCGTTTCGAAGCACCGCTACTGCTCGCCCATTGCACCGCCGCCGCCGAAGAAAACTGGGCCGAGTTGCTGCAACGCTGCGAAGAGCATCGCGCCAGCCGCGAAACCCGTGAGCTGCATCAGGAGAGCCGGCAGATGGGCTATTCGCTGCAGCAGCTGCTCAACGGCTTGCCGGAGCTGGACGAGCCTGCTCGCGCCTTTCTCGAGCAACGCCCTGAACCGCACTTGGCTCTCGGCTGGGCGCTGGCGGCTCGCGCCTGGAACATCAACCCGCAAGATGCGCTGGCCGCCTGGCTCTGGAGCTGGCTGGAAAACCAACTGGCGGTGTTGATGAAAACCCTGCCGTTGGGCCAGCAAGCCGCACAACGCCTGACCAGCGAACTGCTGCCGTTGCTGCAACAGGCGCAGCAAGACGCCAGCCGAATCAATCTCGAACACGTTGGCAGCGCCGCTTTCGGTCTGTCCCTGGCGTGCATGGCCCATGAGCGCCAGTACAGCCGTCTGTTCCGTTCCTAGGGCCTTTTAGTTTGGAGAATCACATGAACACACAACCCCTGCGCGTCGGCATCGGCGGCCCGGTCGGCTCCGGCAAAACCGCCTTGACCCTGGCCCTGTGCCTGGCCCTGCGCGAACGCTACAACCTGGCCGTCGTGACCAACGACATCTATACCCGCGAAGACGCTGACTTTCTGGTGCGCAACGAAGCCTTGGCGCCGGAGCGGATCATCGGCGTGGAAACCGGCGGCTGCCCGCACACGGCGATCCGCGAAGACGCCTCGATCAACCTCGAAGCCGTGGACCAACTGAACCGGCGCTTTCCGGGGCTGGATCTGATCCTGGTGGAATCCGGCGGCGACAACCTCTCGGCGACCTTCAGCCCGGAGCTGTCCGACCTGACCATTTACGTGATCGATGTCTCCGCCGGCGACAAGCTGCCGCGCAAGGGTGGCCCCGGCATCTGCAAATCCGACCTGCTGGTGATCAACAAGATCGACCTGGCGCCGCTGGTAGGCGCGTCGCTGGAGATGATGAACAGCGACACCCAACGCATGCGCAACGGTAAGCCGTTTGTCTTCAGCAACCAGAAAACCGGCCAGGGCCTTGAAGAAATCATCGCCTTCATCGAACGCCAGGGCCTGCTGACTGCGGCCTGATCACACTTATCAACAAGGAAGCTTATCCATGACACTGAAACGCATTCTGGGCGCCATGGCCCTGCTGCTGACCCCRGCCATTGCCTTCGCCCACCCGGGCCATGGCGACAACGGCTTGATCGCCGGCATCAGCCACCCGATCGGCGGCCTCGATCACTTGCTGGCGATGGTTGCCGTGGGGTTGTGGGCGGCGCAGCAGAAAGGCGCTGCGCGCTGGGCCCTGCCGTGCACATTCGTGGGCACCATGTTGATCGGCGGCTTGCTGGGTTTTGAAGGACTGAACCTGCCGGCGCTGGAAAGCGGGATTGCGGCATCGGTATTGGCGCTGGGCCTGGCGGTGGCGTTGGCAGTGCGTCCGCCGCTGAGCCTGGCGGTTGCGGCGACCGCGTTGTTCGCGCTGTTTCATGGTGTGGCGCATGGCCTGGAATTGCCGGACATGTCCAGCCCTTGGGCGTATGCCGCAGGGTTTGTGGCAGCGACAGCGGCATTGCATGCCGCGGGTTATGCGATGGTTCGCGTCTTGCCTCAGGCCGCGGCACCATTGGTTCGGCTGGCGGGTGCGGCGTCGGCGGTAACCGGAGCTTGGTTATTAGCGGGTTAATTCTCTAGCGTCTGGACTGACCTCTTCGCGGGCAAGCCTCGCTCCTACAGGATTGTGTTTGACCCCGCAATTCGTGTCATGACACGAAACCTGTAGGAGCGAGGCTTGCCCGCGAAGGCGGCCTGACAGACACCGCATCTCTAAGGCCTGCTAACATGTCGCGCAATTAACCCTGCCGTGACGACGCCAGCCAATGCCGCATGTTTCCCGCTCTGCCTCCCAGCCTGAATTGACCGCCCTGTTCGCCTCAGTGCACCAGCACTTCCAGGACGTGATCGTGCCGCTCTGGCAGAGCCCCGGCTGGAACGCCGACATGGCGTTGCCTTATGAGGCGCTGGATGCCGAGCATAAACCGCTGCCCCCTCAGCGCTACCGGGCCATGGCCTGCGCGCGGCAGCTGTACCTGTTCTCCAGCCTGATCGGCCAGGTGCCCAAGGCTGAAGAGCGCGCGGCGGCGCTGTTTCGTTCCTTGCAACGGCATTTCCACGATGCCGAGCATGGCGGCTGGTTCTACAGCATCGACCCGCAAGGTACGCCGCTGGACCAGCGCAAAGACCTCTACACCCACGCCTTCATCCTGTTCGCCTGCGCCCATTATTGGGACAAGGTTCGCGAACCGCTGGTGGAGTCGGTACTCAACGCCGCGCTGGAAGTGGTAGCGCAGCGTTTCGCCATGGGCGACGGCCTGTACGAAGCCAGCCTGGACCGTGATTGGTCCTCGCTCGACTCCGGGCCATTGCAGAACCCTCTGATGCATTTGGCCGAAGCCTTCCTCGCCACCCTTTCGGTGCGCGAAGACGCGGCTGTGCAGAACGCACTCATCGAGTTATGCACAGCCATGCAAAAGCGTTTCATCGACCCGCGACATGCGGTGTTGATGGAGAAGCCGCTGGGAGCTGTGGATAACTGGTTCGAGCCGGGCCATCAGTTCGAATGGTATTTCCTGCTGCAATCCTCGCCATTGCTGCGCGGCTCGACACTGCATACCTCGCTGGAGCGCGCGTTTGCGTTCACCGAGCAACGGGGTGTCGATCAGCAGACCGGTGCCGTGCGAGCGATGCTGGAACTGGATGATCACCCTCGCGACGCAACCCAACGCATCTGGGCTCAAGCCGAATACCTGCGCGCCCTGACCTTGCGCCCGGACAGCGAAGCATCGGTGCAACGCCAATTGCAGGCGTTGCAACAAAGCTTTCTGCATGCGGGCGGTTGGTATGAGTGTCGCGATGAGCAGGGCGAAGTGAGCCGCAAGGACATGCCTTCGACCACGCCTTATCACTTGGCAACCTGCTATCGCGGATTGGCCGAGTATCTCGGCTGAGTTTTTTTGTGGCGAGGGGGCTTGCCCCCGTTGGGCTGCGCAGCAGCCCTAGTGTTTTATCAGTTGCATCGCAGGCGGCTGCTTCGCACCCGAACGGGGGCAAGCCCCCTCGCCACAATTACGCCTTGCCGCCATTACGCTCAATGGCAAACCCACTCCAGGTCTGRCTCACCGGCATCAGCTCAAGGCTGTTGATGTTGATGTGGGCCGGTGCGTTGAGCACCCAGAAAATGGTCTCGGCGATGTCTTGCGGCTGGATCGGGTCGGCACCGGCGTAAGTGGCGTTGTAACGCTCCTGGTCACCGGCGAAACGCACCAGCGAGAACTCGCTCTCGCACAAGCCCGGCTCGATGTTGCTGACCCGCACGCCCGTACCTTGCAGGTCGCAGCGCAGGTTCAGGGAGAACTGTTTGACGAACGCCTTGCTCGCGCCATACACGTGGCTGCCCGGGTACGGGTAGTTGCCGGCGATGGAGCCGAGGTTGACGATACTGGCGCCACGGCCATGAGCGATCAAACGCGGCAGCAACAGGCGGGTGCTGTACATCAGGCCTTTGATGTTGGTGTCGACCATGGTGTCCCAATCATCGAGATCGCACTTGGGCGCCGGATCCACACCGAGGGCCAGGCCGGCGTTGTTGATCAGCCCGCGCAGCTTGGCGAAGGACGGCGGCAGGTTGGCAATCGCCTCCTCCATGGCCTTGCGGTCCCGTACGTCGAGCACCAGGCCATGGACCTCGGTCTGTTTCGACAACTCGGCGCACAGGGCATTGAGGCGCTCTTCACGACGACCTGTCAGCACCAGTTTCCAGCCGGCCTCGGCAAAACGACGGGCACAGGCTTCACCAAAACCGGAGGTCGCGCCGGTAATAAACAGGGTGTTGGACATCGTGTTCTCCTTGCGTCGGCTGACAGTCAGCCCTTGGAATAGAAAATCAACCGGCAGCATGCCCGGCCTTTTCCACAGCGGCAACCATGGCAAAAACCGTACAAAAAATGATCAATGCTGGCAACACCCCATGCCCCGTGGCTTGCAGCCATGTACGCGCACCTTATCCACAGGCCGGTCCACAGTTTCCGGGGGCAAGTGGAAAAGCTGCAAGCCGCTATCCACAAGGCTTTGCGGGCATATTTGAAAGTTTTTTGCTTGACCCTGAGGCATCCGCTGTGTAGTCCAGGGCAATTTGCACGACTGAGCGGTCATAGCGACGATGGCGCCAAGCCAGCAACCACGGCCCTCAGCCGAGTCTTTCCAGAGTTTAACCACAGACTTATCCACAGGCTTGTCCACCTCGGCTCACACCGGCTTCGCTCATAACAAAAAGGTTGACAATGCCCACTTCAGGTTCGCCAAAAGCACCTGATCAAAAAACAGTCATCCCTCTGAAAGCCACGTATTCAAAGGCTTACAGCCAGCTACTCCCACGTTATTCACAGCCAGCTCCACAGCAAACGGGGACAAGTCAAAACCGTGACAAAACAGCAATTTGCAGCGGCTTTATGTCGCGCTTTGAGAGGTCATGAATATTGTTTTCCACAATTTCCCTTTACCTCAAACCACAGCCTCGTGTAGGGATTGTGCGGGCATAAAAAAACGCCCTGAGTTCGTCAGGGCGTTTTCCAGGCTCTTCGGTTTAGTGCCCGCCGAGATAGGCGTTACGCACCTCCTCGTTCACCAGCAGCTCCTTGCCGGTGCCGGTGAGGCGGATCTGCCCGTTGACCATCACGTACGCCCGGTCCGACAGCTTGAGGGCATGGTTGGCGTTCTGCTCCACCAAAAAGATGGTCATGCCCGTCTTGGCCAGTTCCCGCAGGGTCGCGAAGATCTGTTTCACCACAATCGGCGCCAGCCCCAGGCTCGGCTCATCGAGCAGCAACAGCTTGGGGCGGCTCATCAACGCCCGGGCAATGGCGAGCATTTGCTGCTCACCACCGGACATGGTCATGGCCCGCTGGTTACGCCGTTCCTTGAGCCGCGGAAACAGCTCGAACATGCGCTCCATGTCCTCGGCGGCGTACTTGTCACCGATCGGGATGGTGCCCATCAGCAGGTTTTCCTCGACGGTCATGTCGGGGAACACCCGGCGGCCTTCCGGCGACTGAGCGATACCGTTGGAGGCGATGTAGTGGGACGACTTGTGAGTGATATCCACACCCTGATAGACGATTTGCCCGTCAGTCGCCCGTGGCTGACCGAAAATCGACATCAGCAGGGTCGACTTGCCGGCACCGTTGGAGCCGATCAGGCTGACGGTCTCCCCTTCATTGATGTGCAACGAGACTTTCTTCAGGGCCTGGATCGGTCCGTAGAACACGTCGATCTCTTTCAGTTCGAGGATCGGTTGACTCATACCAGTTCCTCTTCGTCGGCGCCCAGATAGGCGGCAATCACTTTCGGATCGTGTCGGATCGCATCAGGCCCGCCCTCGGCGATGACAACGCCGTGGTCCAGCACCACGATGTGGTCGGAAATGCTCATGACCATGCCCATGTCGTGCTCGATCAACACCACGGTCAGATCATGCTCGTCACGCAGCAGCCGGATCATCGCGCTCAGCGCTTCGGTTTCCTGAGGGTTGAGGCCGGCGGCCGGTTCGTCGAGGCAGATGATCTGCGGCCGGGTACACATGGCCCGGGCGATCTCCAGACGGCGTTGCTGACCATAGGACAGTTCACCGGCCAGACGGTTGGCGCAGTCCACCAGGTCCACCACTTCCAGCCAGTAGAAGGCGTGGTCCAGTGCATCGCTTTCGGCCTTGCGATAACCCTTGGTGTTGAGGATGCCGGCCAGCATGCCGCGGTTGACCCACATGTGCTGGGCTACCAGCAGGTTTTCCAGTACCGACATCTCCTTGAACAGGCGAATGTTCTGGAAAGTCCGCGCCAGACCGGCACGGTTGATCAGGTGCGTGCCACCGAACATCTTGTAGTGGAGCCGGCTGATGAAGCTTTTCGGCGAAACGAAATCGGTTGCCTTGAACGGCTCCCCGAGCATTTTGATGACGTTGGTCTTCACCCCACGGGTGTTGAGCTCGATATGCCCGCCGGACGCTTTATAGAACCCGGTCAAGCAGTTGAACACAGTGGTCTTGCCCGCGCCGTTGGGGCCGATCAACGCGAAGATCGAGTTGCGCTTGACCTTCAGGCTGACGTCACTCAACGCCTTGATGCCACCGAAGTGCATCATCAGGTTCTCGACCGAGAGTACGACTTCACTCATGGCGCTACTCCTTTACGCGGGGTCACACCGGTACGGCTGATCCGGATCAGGCCGCGCGGTCGCCAAATCATCATCAACACCATCAGGATGCCGAACAGCAGCACGCGATATTCAGCGAAGCCGCGCAGCAGTTCTGGAGCGACGGTCAACACGAATGCTGMCATCACCACGCCGATGGTCGAACCCATGCCGCCAAGTACCACGATGGCGAGGATCAATGCCGATTCGAAGAAGGTGAATGAGGTCGGGTTCACAAAGCCCTGATAGGTCGCGAAAAACACGCCGGCCAGGCCCGCTGTCGATGCGCCGATGGTGAACGCCGACAGTTTGACCAGTACGTGATTCAGACCCATGGAGCGACAGGCGATTTCGTCTTCACGCAAAGCTTCCCATGCGCGACCGACCGGCATGCGGGTCAAGCGATGCTTGATGTACAGCACGGCCAGCACCACCAGGAACAACACCGCATAAATGAAGTAGTACTTCACGTCCGGGTTGTAGGCGATGCCGAAGAACTCATGAAAAGGTACCCCGCCGTCCTTCGCCCGCTTTCCGAATTCGAGACCGAAGAAAGTTGGCAACGGCGCCGCCATGCCATTCGGGCCACCGGTCAGGGACAACCAGTTGTTGAGGATCAACCGGATGATTTCACCAAAGCCCAGGGTCACGATTGCCAGATAGTCGCCGTGCAGACGCAGCACCGGGAAACCCAGGATGCACCCCGCCAGCCCGGCAGTGATCGCCGCCAAAGGCAGCACCGTCCAGAAGCCCAGCCCCAGGTATTGGTAACCGAGCGCCAGGCCGTAAGCGCCGATGGCATAGAACGCCACATAACCCAGGTCGAGCAGGCCAGCCAGACCGACCACGATGTTCAGACCCAGGCCCAGCAGCACGTAGATCAACCCAAGGATGACCACGCCCAACAGGTAAGAGTTGGAGAAGAACGGGAATACCACGGCGACAACGATCACCAGCGGGACGACCCAGCGCAACCGGGATTTGTAATCAGGCGCCAGAACATGAACCCCGGAACCGGTGCTCTCGAAGCCTTCGAGAATTCTCAGGCCTTTGGGGGTTTGCAAGAACAGGCTCAGGGCAAAGCGGCCAGCCATGACAATGGCGACTATCCACGCCACGCGCGTCGGCTGCAGGTTGAAGCCGTAGCCGTCGAGGACCACACCAACAATCGGGCCGAACACAATCAGGGCGATGAGGCCGGCAAGAATCGCGTCAACCAGGCTTTTTTTGACATCAATGGTTTTAGTGGTTGAAGACATCGCTTACACCTTCGACACAAGAGGACGGCCAAGCAGGCCTTGAGGCCGAAAGACCAGAACAAGAACGAGCAGCGAGAAGCTGAAAACGTCTTTGTAATCCGAGTTGACCAGCCCCGAGAACAGCGACTCGGAGATCCCGAGAATGATCCCCCCCAGCATGGCGCCGGGCAGTGAGCCGATCCCGCCGAGCACTGCCGCAGTGAACGCCTTGATCCCGATGACGAAGCCTGCGTAGAAGTCGAACGTGCCGTAGTTCATGGTGATCAGCACACCGGCCAGGGCCGCCATCGCCGCACCGATGATGAACACGTAGGAAATCACCCGATCGGTGTTGATCCCCAGGATCGAAGCCATCTTGCGGTCTTGCTGGGTGGCGCGGCACATGCGGCCGAGTTTGGTGTACTTGATGACATAGGTCAGCAAGCCCATGCCGACGAATGCGGCAACCAGAATGAAGATTTTGGTGTAGGTGAGTTGAACGAAGCCGCTCCCGACTTCAACTCGCCATGCACCGGTCAGCAGTGTTGGTACACCCTGTTGACGGGCACCCTGACTGATCTGTGCATAATTTTGCAGGATCAGGGAAATACCGATGGCGCTGATCAGCGGTGCCAGTCGGGTGGAGTTGCGCAGCGGTTTGTAAGCGACACGCTCAATGACCCAGCCATACACCGCGGTGACGATGATGGTGAAAACCAGGGTGCCGAGCATCAGCAGCGGGAAGGATTCAATACCGAAGTAAGCCAGCAGAGCCAGACTGATCGCCGCGAGGTACGCAGAGATCATGTAAACCTCGCCATGGGCGAAGTTGATCATGCCGATGATGCCATAGACCATTGTGTAGCCGATGGCGATCAGGCCATAGACCGACCCGAGGGTCAGGCCGTTGACCAGTTGCTGCAGGAAAATACCATCCATAACGCAATCTCACGCACTTGAGAGACTGCACAGAAGCCGGGTGCGACGGACCGGGGTTCAGCCGCCGGCGCAACTCGGTTGTGTGCAGCTCTACGAGAAAAGACAGGTACTGCACGGACATGTTTCAGGACTGCCCGGCGCGCAAGGCGCCGGGCAGATCAACCGCTCATATCACTTCTGTTTTTCCAGCTGGTGGTATTTGCCGTCCTTGTCCCACTTGTAAACCACGTAGTCGGAGACTTTCAGGTCGCCCTTGCTGTCCCAGGTCTTCTCGCCCATGACGGTCTTGACCGGGTTGGCTTTCAGCCATTTGGCAGCGTCTTCGCCCTTGTTGGATTTGGCGCCATTGAACGCTGCGGCCAGGGTCTGGACCGAAGCGTAGGCGTACAGGGTGTAGCCTTCAGGTTCGGTGCCGGCCTTGCGGAAGGCGTCTACCACGGTCTTGCTGTCTGGCAGCAGACGTGGGTCGGCGCCGAAGGTCATCAGTACGCCATCAACGTTCTGTGGGCCACCGGCGGTGGTCACCAGTTCGTCAGTCACGATGCCGTCATCGGACATGAACTTGACGTCTTTGAGGCCCTGTTCACGCAGTTGCCGAACCAGTGGACCGGCTTCCGGGTGCAAGCCGCCGAAGTAGACGACGTCGGCACCGGCCGCACGGATCTTGGTGACGACGGCGCTGAAGTCTTTCTCGCCGCGAGTCAGGCCTTCATACAGCACTGGCGTTACGCCGCGCTTGATCAGTTGAGCCTTGGTGGCATCTGCCAAGCCTTGGCCATAGGTGTCCTTGTCGTGCAGCACGGCGACTTTYTTGCCCTTGAGCACGTCGACGATATAGTCGCCAGCCACGATACCTTGCTGGTCGTCACGCCCGCACATGCGGAACATGGCACTCAGGCCGCGCTCGGTCACCTTGGGGTTGGTGGAACCTGGGGTGATCGTGATGATGCCGGCTTCATCGTAGATCTCGGAGGCAGGGATGGTCGACGAGGAGCAGAAGTGACCTACCACACCAACGACTTTCTTTTCAGTCAGGTCTTTGGCGACCGTCACAGCCTGCTTCGGCTCGCAGGCGTCATCGCCTTTGACCAGTACGATTTTTTCCCCGTTGACACCGCCGGCGGCGTTGACCGCATCAGCGGCTGCCTGTGCACCCTTCATGTACTGCTCGCCAAATGCCGCGTTGGCGCCTGTCATAGGGCCGGCCACACCGATTTTCACATCAGCCTGTGCAAACGCAGAAACACCCAACGCAGCTGCCACTGCGAGGGCCAGAAAGCCTTTCTTGTAAAACGTCTGGGACATGAGGTGGTGCTCCAAGGTTTTTTTTAGTTGGCACTGCGACTTCACTGAATGCTCAGAGCAAGGGCCGTGCCATCGGTTTTTTATTCTGAAAAAAGTCGCTGCTTTCTTGTTATTTCGACTGTTTCGATCCCATTTTCATTGGGCGTGCAACCGTCTAAACCGCGGGAGGTGAAACCATTTATTTCAAAAGGCGCAACCCGCATGCGCCATCATTGCAACCGCAGCGCCAAACGATGTGCAACCTGCCTGTAACAGCCCGCGTCACCGAACTGCACACTGCCGGTGCACAACTGCTACAACCCGCACCATTACAGGCTAGCCGCTTCGCTGAAAAGCGCTGCTTCCAGCAACATATTTCAACAATCAGATCACGATCCGCAGGCACTGGCCCGCGTGATACAGCGAAAAACCGGCCTCATACAGGCAGCTTCGCAGCCCCACGCCCGCCAATGGCTGCATGGGTGCGAAGGGAATCGGCAGGGCTTGAGGATTTCCGTTACACAAGTAGTCGGCGAAGGCTTTGCCGACCACTGTGCCGGTGGTCACGCCTCGACCGTTGTAACCAGTAACGGCCACCAGACCCGGTGCCGGCTCGAACAGGCGCATCAAATGATCGGGGGTGAAGGCGATGCAACCGGTCCAGGTGCATTCCCATTCCACCGGTTTCAGGTAGGGGAAGTAATGCTGCTGAACCCGATCGGCCCAGGCTTTGAGGAACCAGGTCGGTTTCTGGTTGCCATTGCCGAGACTGCCGAGCAACAACCGCCCCTCGGCATCACGACGGATGCTGCTGAGCACTTGCCGGGTGTCCCAGGAACCCTGACCACCGGGCAGAATTTGCTGCGCGGCGTCTTCGGTCAGCGGCACCGAAGCCACTTGATAGTAATAACCGGGGAAGAAGTTGCGACGCAGCTCCGTCCAGTCGCCTTCGGTATAGGCATTGGAGGCGATCACCACCTGTTCGGCCAGCACCGAACCCTGGGCGGTCTGCACCGACCAGCGCTGGCCCTGACGTTCGAGTCGGGTCACCGGGGAATGATCGAACAACTGACCGCCAAGGCCGATAGCCGCGTTGGCCAGCCCCGTGGTGTAGGCCATCGGGTTGATCGTGCCGGCACGCCGGTCGAGCAGCGCGGCGGCGATCTTCCGGGTGCCCGTGGCTTGTTCGCAGGCAGCTCCGGTCAACAATTCCACCGGTGCCCCACGACGTTTCCATTGTTCTTCGCGACTGCGCAGGTCCGCCTCGCCACGCGCGTTGTGCGCCATGTGCAGCGTGCCTTCGCGGCGCAACTGGCAATCGATGTTGTATTTGTCGACCAGGCTGAACACCAGCGACGGCGCGGCTCCGAGCATACGGTTGAGCTGACTGCCGACCGCCTTGCCAAAACCGGCTTCGATTTCGTCCGGAGGAATCCACATCCCCGCGTTGACCAGCCCGACGTTACGCCCCGACCCGCCATGGCCGGCGCGATGCGCTTCCAGCACACAGACACTTTTGCCTTGCTCCAGCAGATGCACCGCCGCCGACAGCCCGGTGAAACCGGCACCGATGACGCAGACATCCACCGTCACCTCACCCTTGAGCGCCGCATTGTCGGGCCTTTGCGGCGTCAGTTTTTCCCACAGACACTCTTCGCGTAACGGCATTGCCAGACTCCGAAAATGAAACCTAACCAACACACCATCGATCGTTCCCGCGCAGAGCGTGGGAACGATCGATCAACAGCTTGTCGCTTGCTGCTTAATCGAACGTAATCCCCTGAGCCAACGGCAATTCCAGCGAATAGTTCACGGTGTTGGTCTGGCGGCGCATGTACCCGCGCCATGCATCGGAGCCCGACTCACGACCGCCGCCCGTTTCCTTCTCGCCGCCGAACGCGCCGCCGATTTCCGCGCCGCTCGGGCCGATGTTGACGTTGGCAATGCCGCAATCGCTGCCCACCGCCGACATGAACCGCTCGGCTTCACGCACGTCGGTGGTGAAGATGCACGACGACAGGCCTTGTGGCACGGCGTTGTTCAGGCGCAATGCCTCTTCGAAATCGGTGTAACCGATCACGTACAGAATTGGCGCGAAGGTTTCGTCGCGCACCACATCGCTTTGTTCCGGCATTTCGACGATGGCTGGTGAAACGTAGTAAGCGTTGGGGAATTTGTCTTCCAGCTGACGCTGGCCGCCAAACACCCGGCCGCCTTCGCTCAAGGCTTGCTCCAGCGCGTCCTGCATGTTGTCGAAGCTGTGTTTGTCGATCAGCGGCCCGATCAGGTTGCCTTCCAGTGGATGGCCGATGCGCACCTTGGAGTAAGCGGCTTTCAGGCGGGTGACGATTTCTTCTTTCACCGATTCGTGGGCAATCAGGCGACGCAAGGTGGTGCAACGCTGACCGGCAGTGCCGACGGCGCTAAACAGAATCGCCCGTACGGCCATGTCCAGATCGGCGCTTGGGCCGAGGATCATCGCGTTATTACCGCCCAGTTCCAGAATGCTACGGGCGAAACGTGCGGCGATTTTCGGCGCCACTTCGCGGCCCATGCGGGTGCTGCCGGTAGCGCTGATCAGCGCGACACGCGGGTCATCGACCAGGGCTTCGCCTGCATCGCGACCACCGATGATCACTTGGCTCAGGTGCGGCGGGGCGTCGCTGAAGTTCTTCAGGACACGGTCGAACAGCGCCTGACAGGCCAGCGCGGTCAGCGGGGTTTTCTCCGACGGCTTCCAGATCACCGGGTTGCCGCAGACCAGCGCCAGCGTCGCGTTCCAGGCCCAGACGGCGACCGGGAAGTTGAACGCGCTGATCACGCCGACGATGCCCAGCGGGTGCCAGGTTTCGCGCATGTGGTGGCCAGGGCGCTCGGAGGCGATGGTCAAACCGTACAACTGACGGGACAGACCGACCGCGAAGTCGCAGATGTCGATCATTTCCTGAACTTCACCCAGGCCTTCCTGAGTGATCTTGCCGGCTTCCCAGGAAACCAGCTCACCGAGATCGGCCTTGTACTCGCGCAGGATGTCGCCCAATTGACGAACCAGTTCGCCACGGCGCGGCGCCGGCACCTTGCGCCACAATTCGAACGCATGATCTGCGCGACTGATGTGCTGCTCGACTTCAGCGGCGCCTTCCCAGTTCACGGCGGCAATCCGACTACCGTCGATGGGCGAATGCACCGGCACTTTGCCGTTCTGGTACAGGGCCGGGTTCACACCAAGACGATCAAGCAATGCGGCAACCATGGGTCACTCCTCGAGCAGAAACAGAAAACGTGCAGCCGGATTTATTCGACTGATCTGACCTGTAGTTTTAGCGCTCCCGAGGTTCTCCAACAAACGACGATTAAGCGAGATATCATTCCGTTTATTCATGCTGCGAATCTGCCGGTAACACGCGTGCCACGTAGAGAGACAAGAACAAGGAGAACCGATGCTGAATAAACGCTACTTGCCGTCGATCACTGCGCTGCAGTGTTTCGAGGCCGTGACCCGGCATTTGAGCTTCACCCGCGCCRCCGAAGAGCTGAACCTGACCCAGAGCGCCGTGAGCAAACAGGTCGCGCAACTCGAAGAGTTGTTGCAGCACCTGTTGTTCCGCCGGGTGCGCCGACGCCTGCAAATGACCCCCGCTGGCGATTTGTATTTGGTGGAGGTGCGAAAAATCCTCACCCAAGTCGAAATGTCGACCCATTACCTGCGTTCCTACGGCGGAGACACCGAAGTCTTGCGCGTCTCCACGCCTCCGACCTTCGGCGCGCGCTGGCTGGTGCCACGCTTGAAAGGCTGGCGCCTGCGTCATCCGTCAATCCATCTGGACCTGTGCAGCGAACAGGAAGCCGACGACCTGCTGCAAGGTCGTAGCGACCTGGCGTTCTACTTCGGCCAGGGCTCACGGCCCGGCACCGAATGCCTGAAGCTGTTCGGCGAAGAGCTTGTTCCTGTGTGCGCCCCGGGCAGTCTGCCGGACACGCCGTTCACCGATCCGACCCAACTCACCGACCTGGTCCTGCTGCAAAACGCTTCCCGCCCCCAGGCCTGGCACGATTGGTTCGACAGCCAGGGCTACCACACCGAACACAGCTACCACGGCCCGCGTTTCGAAACGTTCTATATGTGCATCCGCGCCGCCCAAGTCGGCTGTGGTGTAGCGTTGCTACCGAAGTTTCTGGTGGAAGAGGAATTGGCCGACGGCAAGTTGGTCATTCCCTGGCAGCATGCAATGCCCAGCACCGACGCCTATTACCTGGCGTATCCGGAGCACTCGGCGGAAGTGCCCAAGGTGCGGGATTTTGTGAAGTGGATGCTGGAGCAGATGGACAATCCGAATGCACCGCAAAGTTGAAATATCACGCAAAACTCTGTGGCGAGGGGGCTTGCCCCCGTTGGGTCGCGTAGCGACCCCAAAACCTGCAATCGCGGTCCCTCAGACAGATCGCGCATGCGAAATTTACGACTGCTGCGCAGCCGAACGGGGACAAGCCCCCTCGCCACGGAAATCTCTAGCGTCTAAAAAATTGCTGGCAATCCTCACCGCTGATATGCGCCACTAGCCCCATTCATTGAAACAGCTGCAACGTCGCTGCCACGGGCCGCGACCCGCCTGGAGACCCCGTTATGAGCGAGAGTGTGTTTGCCGATCGCATCGTGCAGAACCTGCTCGACACCGACTTCTACAAACTGACGATGATGCAGGCGGTGCTGCACAACTACCCTAACGTGGAAGTCGAATGGGAGTTTCGTTGCCGTAACAGCGAGGATCTGCGCCCATACCTGGCGGAGATCCGTTTCCAGATCGAGCGCCTGGCCGAGTTGAGCCTGAGCGCCGATCAGTTGAGCTTCCTGGAGCGCATCAGCTTCCTGAAACCGGACTTCCTGCGCTTTCTCGGGCTGTTCCGTTTCAATCTGCGCTATATCCACACCGGCATTGAAAACGGCGAGTTGTTCATCCGCCTGCGCGGGCCGTGGCTGCACGTGATTCTGTTCGAAGTGCCGTTGCTGGCCATGGTCAGCGAAGTGCGCAACCGCTATCGCTACCGGGAAATCGTCCTGGAACAGGCCCGTGAGCAGCTCTATCGCAAGTTCGACTGGTTGACCGCCAACGCCAGCACCGATGAATTGTCCGAGTTGCAGGTAGCCGATTTCGGCACTCGCCGGCGCTTCTCGTATCGCGTGCAGGAAGAAGTGGTAAACGTGCTCAAGCACGACTTCCCCGGTCGCTTCGTCGGCACCAGCAACGTGCATCTGTCCCGCGAGCTGGATATGAAGCCGCTGGGCACCATGGCCCACGAATGGATCATGGCCCACCAGCAACTCGGTCCGCGGTTGATCGACAGCCAGATCGCCGCCCTCGACTGCTGGGTCCGCGAGTACCGTGGCCTGCTGGGGATCGCCCTGACCGACTGCATCACTTCCGATGCGTTTCTCGGCGATTTCGACCTGTTCTTTGCCAAGCTCTTCGACGGCTTGCGTCACGACTCCGGTGACCCGGTGCTCTGGGCGGAAAAGGCCATCGCCCACTATCACAAGCTGGGCATCGACCCGATGAGCAAGACCCTGGTGTTTTCCGACAGCCTGACGTTGCCCAAGTCTCTGGAGATTTTTCGGGCGTTACGTGGTCGGATCAATGTCAGTTTCGGCATCGGCACTAACCTGACCTGCGATATTCCGGGTGTCGAACCGATGAGCATCGTGCTTAAAATGACTGCATGCAACGGCCAACCGGTGGCCAAGATTTCTGATGAGCCTGGCAAGACTCACTGCAAAGACCCGAATTTCGTCGCCTATTTGCGACACGTTTTCCAAGTACCTGCCACCCTTTCCAGTACATCAAGCAAGGAGTGAATTCATGCAAGCCGTACAGCGTGAGATTGCTGAACAGCTCAAGGTCCAACCGCCGTTCGTGGATCAACTCGCCCTTGAGGCTGAAGTCGCCCGGCGAATCACCTTCATTCAGGATTGCCTGGTCAATTCCGGGCTCAAGACCCTGGTGCTCGGTATCAGCGGCGGCGTCGATTCCCTGACCGCCGGCCTACTGGCCCAACGCGCCATCCGTGAACTGCGTGAGCGTACCGGTGATAACAGCTACAAGTTCATCGCCGTGCGCCTGCCGTACCAGACGCAGTTCGATGAACACGATGCCCAGGCCTCGGTGGACTTCATCGCCCCGGACGAACGCCACACGGTGAACATCGGCCCCGCAGTCAAATCCCTGGCCGGCGAAGTGGCAGCCTTCGAAGGCAAAGAGGCCGTCTGGGTGGATTTCGTATTGGGCAATACCAAGGCGCGGATGCGCATGGTCGCGCAATACACCATCGCCGGTGCGGCTCATGGCCTGGTGATCGGCACCGACCACGCGGCAGAAGCCGTGATGGGTTTCTTCACCAAGTTCGGTGACGGCGCCTGCGACCTCGCACCGCTGAGCGGCCTGGTGAAAAACCAGGTCCGGGCGATTGCCCGCAGCTTCGGCGCGCCAGAGTCGCTGGTGGAGAAAATCCCGACCGCCGACCTCGAAGACCTGTCGCCGGGCAAACCGGACGAAGCATCCCACGGCGTGACCTACGCCGAGATCGACGCCTTCCTGCACGGCGAACCGGTGCGCGAGGAAGCGTTCAAGATCATTTGTGATACGTACAAGAAAACACATCACAAGCGTGTGATGCCGTTCGCGCCTTGATTCTGTCCCCTGTAGAAATGAGCACAAAAAAAGCGTCCCGGGTGGACGCTTTTTTTATGCGTTTGAATCGATTACTTCAGTGTAACCGTGCCTTTCATCATCGAGATGTGGCCCGGGAACGAGCAGAAGAAGCCGTATTTTTCGGCTGCATTGAGCTTCGACACATCGATGGTCAGAGAGTCCTTTTCGCCAGCGCCGATGACTTTGGTGTGAGCGATGACACGGGTATCACCTTCTTTCAGGTAATTCTTGTCGATGCCAGCCGACAGGCCGTCGGTGGCGATCGGCTGCATGTCAGCCTCTTTGCTGATCACCAGGTTATGGCCCATGACGTTTTTTGGCAGGCTGCCGGAGTGGGTCAGTTCAACGGTGAAGGTCTTGCAGCTTTTGTCGATTTCAATGGCCTTGGTGTTGAAGGACATCTGATCGGTGGAGTCGATGGTCGTTTTGCACTCGGCAGCCATCAATTGGCTGCTGGCCAGTGTCAGCAGGGATACCGCAACAAGTTTGGCAAACATGGTGAATCTCCAAGGCAGGGTTAACAAAAGTGCGAATGGACAGAAGACTGCCTGAAATCTTCGCAAGTTCCTATGACCTGAATCAAAAATTGTATACAACTTTCGGGCTATGACCCCCATCGAAACAATCTACCAGCCAGACGTCTGGGACGGCCCTATCATCAGGGCCATCATTACTCACCTGGAGCGCCTGTCATGTCTTTCAGCAGCTTGTTGAGCAGTTTGTTGGCCGCCTACGCCTGTGGCGCCAGTGGCACTTACGAAACACCTGAACGCGCGGTTTAACCCTTGGAACGATGCGAGCCTGCCTTTACTCTGTGGTCCTGATTGACCATGGAGCAAGGCATGTCTTTAACGTCCGTTTGTGTATTTTGCGGTGCCAGCACCGGCACCAATCCGGCTTATCGTGAGGCGGCTGTCGCCCTGGGGCGAGCATTGGCCGAGCGCAATCTGACCCTGGTCTATGGCGGGGGCGCCGTCGGGCTGATGGGAATTGTGGCAGATGCCGCACTGGCGGCCGGCGGCGAAGTGATCGGGATCATTCCGCAGAGCCTCAAGGACAAGGAAATCGGCCACAGCGGCCTGACCCGCCTGGAAGTGGTCGACGGCATGCATGCGCGCAAGGCGCGAATGGCCGAGCTCAGCGATGCCTTCATTGCCCTGCCAGGCGGTCTGGGCACGCTGGAAGAGCTGTTCGAAGTCTGGACCTGGGGCCAGCTCGGTTATCACGGCAAACCGCTGGGTTTGCTGGAAGTGAACGGTTTCTACAGCAAGTTGACGTCTTTTCTCGATCATATCGTCGGCGAAGGCTTCGTTCGCGGGCAGCACCGTGACATGCTGCAAATGAGCGAATCACCGCAAACCCTGCTCGATGCACTGGACGCCTGGCAACCCTCGGTACCGCCAAAATGGACCGAGCAAAAACCCAGCTAACGGCTCGGTGCCGATACAGGGCAGAATATGCGCCGCTCAACCTCACCTTCGACCCCAGAGGATCGCCCATGGCTAAACCTAATTATTCCTTCGCCAAACGTCAGAGAGACTTGGCCAAGGAGCAGAAGAAAGAGGAAAAGCTTCAGCGCAAGAAAGCTACAGCTGAAGAAGAAGCAGCAGCACTGAACCCGGATGCAGAAGGTGAAGTGGCGGCAGAAGATGATGTTGAAGCACCGAAAGATCAGGCGCCCGACGCCTGAGACCCTCAGGGCCCGATGATCTGATCAGGCCCACCGGATCTGTGTCCAGGGTCAGCAACGATGTTGCTGGCCCTCACAGGCCAATTTGAAACTCTCCTCCAAAAAACACATTCCCGCATGGGGTCTGCGCTATTCCAATGGCATCACTGTCACCCGAACTTCGGGATCATGGCTGCCACCGCCCAGAATCACCCCGCGCAACGGCGACACATCGGAAAAGTCCCGGCCCCAGGCCAGGGTGATGTGCTCCAGCGCCGGTTGCACATTGTTGGTCGGGTCAAAATCCACCCAACCCAGCACCGGGCAAAACACCGACACCCACGCATGCGACGCATCGGCGCCGATCAGCCGCGGCTGGCCCGGTGGGGGCTGTGTCAGCAGATAGCCGCTGATATACCGCRCCGCCAACCCACGGGAGCGCAGGCACGCGAGCATCAAATGCGCGAAGTCCTGGCAAACCCCACGACGCCTCTCCAGCACTTCCACCAGCGGCGTCGCCACTTGGGTCGCCTCGGCGTCGAAGGTGAACTCGCTGAAGATCTTCTCCATCAACGCTTGAACACCCAGCAGCAATGGCCGGCCAGCAGGAAAGCAACTTTCGGAGAACTCGACGAAACTGCGTTTCAAATGCACGTAGGGCGATTCGAAGCGGTAACGGCAGGCTTCCAGCAACGCAGGCAAGAGTGGCTGACTGCTGTAGGTCAGCGCGTTGCAGGTCGCTTCCCAGGCCGGCGATTGATTGAAGTCCAGTGACGGCCGTTCCAGCACTTCGACGGTGAGCCGAGCGTTGACCAGCAACTCATCGTGGGGGCGCTCGAACGCCAACCGGGTCAGCGGATTGCCGAACACATCCAGCTCATCCCGGCGTGAAGTCGGCTGGGGACTGATCTGCAACTGCTGCTCGGTGCAGCGCTGCCAGGCACAGGCCCGCGGCCACAGATGTGCCAGTTGCTGGGCCAGGGACACCGGGCTGTCGTAGTGATAATGGGTGTCGTGGAAGATCTGGTAATGGGCACTCATCAGACGGACACCGTGCGCTGGCTGACATCATCGACATGGGCGAAATGGCGCAAGGCCAGGCGATCCGACACCTGTCCGCTGGCATCGGCAATCTCTTGCAGCAGATCCGCCAGCCCCTCTACGGCGGCATGAACACTGGCCTCGCCGAACAGCGAGTTCTCCAGGCAGCCCAGATCGAAGTGCGCCAGCCGCTCCACCAACTGCAGCAGACCTGTTTCGCGCGGCGCGCCGAAGTCGTCATTCAAGCGCTTCAACGTACGGGTCACCAGTTTCAACTGGAACAGCACCGCGTGCGGGTTTTGTTCATCGAGCAGCAACAGGTCGAGCACCGGGATCAATTGCGCCACCGCCAGGTACCGCGAGCGGTAGGTGATGCTGCTGTTACCCAGTTCCAGCAGCCATTCCAGCCCGGCCTGATCGAAAGCCCCGGCACCGCGCAAAAACGCCGCCAGACTGCCGCTGAGAAATTGCAGCCGTTCGATCCGCCGACCGATCATCAGGAAACGCCAGCCTTCGTCCCGGGTCATGTCGTCGAGGGCAAAGCCGGACAGCGCCGCCAGCGACATTACCAACCGGTTGAGGAAGTCCAGCAACTCGCCGAAATCCGGCTCTTCGGTTTCCAGCTCCATGGCCTCGCGCTGCAACTCCACCAGCGCTTGCCAGTTCTCTCGCGAGAGCTTGCCGCGTACTTGCGACGCCGCCCACTGCAAACGCTGTAGATTGGAACGCAGGCTGAACGGCCAATCATCGCCGAGCAGCGCCGCCAGCAATCGCTGCGGCAACTCACCCTCCTCCGGCAACAGATTCAGGCGTTCACCGAGATCGACCGCCGCCTCCAGGGCTTGCGGGTCATCGCCATCGACATAGCGCGCGAGCATGACCCGCAGCAGCCGCGCGCTGTCATCGCAGCGCTCGCAATAACGGCCGAACCAGAACAGGTTCTCGACCACCCGCGATGGCAGATACGGATCACGACGTACCAGATCGTGAACGCCAATGTTGCGCTGGGCTTTCCATTGTTCGCCGCTGGGTGGGCGATCGCCCAACACCCAGGTGTCTTTGCTCGCGCCACCGCGTTGCATCGACACCGCTTCGGCATCGGCCTCGGCGGCAACCCGGGTCAGGCCACCGGGCAGCACTCGATAACCCTCCCGACTGGCCACCGCATACACGCGCATGCCGATGGCTCGCGGTTGCAACTGTCCGCCTTCGGCCTGCCAGATCGGCGCCTGGGACAGTTGCGCCAATTCTTGCGCAACATAGGCATAAGGCCGTGCCTGCATGCGCTCAGCCAGAGCCTGGCGCTGTTTTTCACTCAAATCACGCCCAAACACCGGTGCAAAGCTCTGCGACGGAAACGCCGGCTTGATCAACAGCTCCGGCAGTTTTTCCAGGGCCTGGGCCAGCACCGGCGCTTCGCCGCACCACCAAGTTGCGATGGACGGCAGGATCAACTCTTCACCGAACAGGAATTGATTGATTTTCGGCAGGAAGCCCAGCAAACCCGGCGACTCCAGCACACCGCTGCCGAGGGCGTTGGCCACCAGCACCCGGCCCTGACGCACCGCTTCGAGCAGCCCCGGCACGCCAAGGGCCGAGTCGGTGCGCAGCTCCAGCGGGTCGCAGAAATCATCGTCGAGCCGACGCATGATCGCGTGAACCCGGCGCAACCCGCTCAAGGTTTTCAGATAGACCGTGGCATCGCGCACGGTCAGATCACCGCCTTCCACCAGTGGATAACCGAGCTGACGAGCCAGGTACAAGTGCTCAAAATAGCTTTCGTTGAAACGCCCCGGTGTCAGCAGGACCACCAGCGGCGCTTCATCGTCGCTCGGCGCCTGCCGGGCGAGTGTTTCCTGAAGTGTGCGGAAGAACCCGGCCAGGTGCCGCACCTTCAAGTCGCGATACAACTCGGGGAAGGCCCGGGACACGATGGTGCGGTTTTCCAGGGCGTAACCGGCACCGGAGGGTGCTTGAGTCCGGTCGGCGGTCACCCACCAGCGACCGTCAGGCGTGCGCGCCAAATCCACGGCATACAGATGCAGAAAGGCCCCGTCGGGCGGTGCGATGCCCTGGCAAGGCCAGAGGAAGTTGTTATGACCGAACACCAGTTCAGCCGGCAGCAGGCCTTCGGCGATCAAGCGTTGAGGACCGTACAGGTCCGCCAGCACAGCATTGAGCAAACGCGCCCGTTGAGCGATCCCGGCCGAAAGCTGCTGCCACTCATCGGCTGCAATCACATGAGGCAACAAATCCAGCTCCCATGGCCGATCAGCGCCCTTGGGGTCGGCGTAGACGTTGTAGGTCACGCCGTTTTCCTGAATCTGTCGGGTCAGCAGCGCCTGACGCTGCACCAGTTGCGCTGGCGTGCTGCGTTGCAATTGATCGAACAGCCGCCGCCAGTGCGGGCGCACGGCGCCGCTGTTGTCGAGCAGTTCGTGATAGGTGCCCGCAGTCAACGGGTAGCAGTCAAGCAGGTCAGGCATGGAAAGCTCGTCAGACAGCAAAGAACGGTCAGACTAACGCAGGCTCATGACGCCCGGATAGACGAAAAATCCGAGCGTCGCGTACGGTTTAAAAGCGTCGCAAATCGAGTGTCATCGGCAGCTCGTCGTTGATTTCCAGTTTCGGTACAGGAAGTTTCCCAGGCGTGTGTCCGATGCGGAAGAAACGCGCCATCCGCCGGCTCTCGGCTTCATTGGCGTTCACCGGCAGGCTGTCGTAGTTGCGCCCGCCCGGATGGGCGACGTGGTACTGACAACCACCCAGCGAACGCCCCATCCAGGTGTCGAGCAAGTCGAACACCAGCGGTGCGTGGACCGGGATAGTCGGTTGCAGACAGTTGTACGGTTGCCAGGCACGGAAACGTACACCGGCGACGAACTCGCCGACCCGACCGGTAGGTTGCAACGGCACCGGGATGCCATTGCAGGTCAGCAGATAACGTTGCGGCGGCAACCCCGTCAGCTTGACCTGCAAACGTTCCAGGGACGAATCCACATAACGCACCGTACCGCCCGCGCTGCCCTCTTCGCCCAACACATGCCAGGGCTCCAGCGCCTGACGCAATTCCAGTTCGATACCGCTGACGGCGTAGTCGCCGACCTTGGGAAAACGGAACTCCAGATGCGCCGCGAACCACTCTGCCTGCACCGGATAACCGGCGGCATTCAGGTCGACGATCACATCGGCGAAATCCTGCTCGATAAAGTGCGGCAGCAAGAACCGGTCGTGCAGTTCGGTGCCCCAGCGCGCCAGTTTCGGCGGTGCATAAGGCTCGCGCCAGAACCGCGCCACCAGCGCCCGCAACAACAACTGCTGAGCCAGGCTCATGCGCGCATGGGGCGGCATTTCAAAGGCTCGCAGTTCCAGCAAGCCAAGGCGTCCGGTGGCGCCGTCCGGTGAATAGAGTTTGTCGATGCAGAACTCGGCGCGGTGGGTGTTGCCAGTCACGTCGATCAGCAAATTGCGCAACAAGCGATCCACCAGCCATGGTGGGCATTCTTCGCCCGGCTCCGGCATCTGGGCGAAGGCGATTTCCAGTTCATACAGCGAATCGTTGCGCGCTTCGTCCACCCGCGGTGCCTGGGATGTCGGGCCGATGAACAGCCCGGAAAACAGGTAGGACAAGGACGGGTGGTTATGCCAGTAGCTGATCAGGCTGCGCAGCAGGTCGGGACGGCGCAGAAACGGTGAGTCAGCCGGGGTCGCGCCCCCCAGGACGAAATGGTTACCGCCGCCGGTGCCGGTGTGCCGGCCGTCGATCATGAATTTCTCGGTGGTCAGCCGGGTCTGGCGCGCCTCTTCGTAAAGAAACTCGGTACGTTCCACCAACTCGTCCCAGGTAGCGGACGGCTGGACGTTGACCTCGATCACACCCGGATCCGGGGTAATGCGGAAGTTGCTCAGGCGCGGATCGCTCGGCGGTTCATAGCCTTCCAGCAATACCGGGCAATGCAGTTCCTCGGCGGTGGCTTCGATGGCGGCGACCAGTTCCAGGTAGTCCTCGACCCGCTCCAGTGGCGGCATGAACAGGTACAACCGACCTTCACGTGCTTCGGCGCAGAACGCGGTGCGGGTCAGCCAGTCGGCGGACTGGTCGATCTCGGGCACACGTTCGTCGGCCGTTTTCGGTTGAGCGTGATTCCGTAGCTGGTCGGTGTCCGGTAGCGCCGGGAAATCCTGATTCGGGTCCGTGGGATGAATGAATGGGTACTCCGCAGCTTTCACCCAAGGCTGCGAACCGAGCGGCAAGCGATAACCCAGTGGCGAATCCCCCGGCACCAACCGGCAGTGTTCCTCGCGCAGGTACCAGCGACCGCTCTGCCATTGATCGCCCTTGGCGGTGCGCGCCAGCGGCAGGACCTGACCGATGACCTTGTCCAGGCCTTGGCTGAAGACTTTGCGCAGGCGCGCACGCTCCAGAGGTTCTTCCAGGCGTGAGTCTTCGGCGCTGACGTTCTGCGGCAACGTTCCTTCACGCCAGAGGTAATAGAAATTGTCTTCGTAGGCCGGGAACACAAAGCGTGTCGGAATTTTCAAGCGTTCGGCGACACTCGCCAGGAAACGCCCGGCCAGTTCGCCATCGGCGCCGTAATCTTCCCGCTCGTCGGCAATCAGCGCGCTGTTGTGCCAGATCGGCACGCCATCGCGGCGCCAATAGCAGTTCAGCGACCAGCGCGGCAGTTGCTCGCCGGGGTACCACTTGCCCTGACCGAAATGCACCAGGCCCTTGGGCGCGTAATGCTTGCGCATGCGCTGGAACAGTTCGGCTGACAGCCGACGCTTGTCTGGCCCGAGCGCGGCAGTGTTCCACTCGGCGCCGTCCGGGTCATCGATGGAAACGAACGTCGGCTCGCCGCCCATGGTCAGGCGCACGTCACCTTCGAGCAAATCAGCATCGATCTGCCGGCCCAATGCCTGAATCGCCAGCCATTGGTCTTCGGTGTAGGGTTTGGTAACCCTTGGCGCTTCCCAAATCCGCTCGACCGACATTTCGTGGGTGAATTCGCACTCGCACGGTTCCACCAAACCACTGATCGGTGCCGCAGAGGATGGGTCGGGGCTGCACGCCAACGGAATGTGTCCTTCACCGGCAAACAACCCTGAGGTTGCGTCCAGGCCGATCCAGCCGGCACCGGGCAAATAGACTTCGCACCAGGCATGCAGGTCAGTGAAATCCACTTCGGTACCCGAGGGACCGTCGAGGCTTTTGACGTCGGCGGTCAGCTGGATCAGGTAACCGGAGACGAATCGCGCCGCCAGGCCGAGGTTGCGCAGCAATTGCACCAGCAACCACGCCGAGTCGCGGCAGGAGCCGGAGGCCTGTTCGAGGGTGTATTCCGGAGTCTGTACGCCCGGCTCCATTCGAATCAGGTAACCGATGTCTTCGCTCAGGCGCTGGTTGATCGCGACGAGGAAATCCACGCTGGGCAGCGGCGTGCGGTCGATGCCGTCCAGATAGGCCTTGAATGTCGGCGTCAGCGGCAAGGTTTCCAGGTACGGCGCCAGCTCTTTGCGCTCATCCGCTGCATAGGCGAAAGGGATCTTCTCGGCGTAGGGCTCGAGGAAGAAGTCGAAGGGATTGAAGACTGCCATCTCGGCCAGCAGGTCGACCTCGATCCTCAGTTCATCGGTTTTCTCCGGGAACACCAACCGCGCCAGGTAATTGCCCTGAGGGTCTTGTTGCCAGTTGATGAAATGCTGCTCGGGCGAGACTTTCAGCGCATAGGACAGTATCCGCGTGCGGCTGTGGGCAGCCGGGCGCAGGCGAACGATCTGCGGACCGAGCTCGACGGCGCGGTCGTAGCGGTAATGCGTGACGTGATGCAATGCGACATGAATCGACACGGCGGCCTCCTGCGAGCCAGGGCATAGACACAAAGCGCGCAAGACTTATGCCAGAGCGGCGGTCATTGCGCTTTATCAACAGACCCGGTGCAGTACAGCACCAAAACGGCGCCGTGGCCGCGGTTATGGTGCGAGAGTTGCACATATTTGTGGCGCACGTGTGAAGGGCGGGGCCCGAATCTACCCAACTAACGGGCTTTGTGCTTTGCAATAACAGCTTGGCGCAAGTGACGTACTTCAAGCAGCTTCTGGCGCATCTCGCGGTGACGCTTGCTGTTGAGCAGCAATAGCGCCAGCAATGGGAACAACAACGTCACAGCATAAGTCAGGGGATGCACCTCATATGCAATGGTGGGCAATACCCCAAGAAAACAAAGGGCCAGAAGCACAACCAGAGGCCGCACCCAATGCGGACGACCGCGCGCGACCATGAAATGGCAGTGCACGACAATGAGGGTCAGCGCGATCCCCCCGAAAAACGAGTACTTGGTGTTGTCAGCCAACGGAAGGCTTCGAAAATAGCTTTCGAAAAACAAAGGCACCGCAAAGACCAGGGTAAAAATTGACGCGAATATTGCCCCCATGAAGACCGGGAAATACTTCGATAGAAAATTGCGAATGCTGGGCAGCTCATTCATTGCTCAGCCTCCTCGTACAGACCTACGGCAATGGTGCGGACATTCCCCGAAATTGCACTGCCGGTAAAACCGATAGCGGCGCCCAAGGCGTCTTTTATCTGAGTGACCGTTGCATTCTTGACCTCGGTGGGTGTGAAACGCTTGGGCAATTCGCCCGACAACTGCTTCAACTTGATCATCTTCGACGTCAAGCGCGGGTCGTTGATGCTCAATAGTTCTTTGGTCAGTTTGGCACGCTCCTGTCGATTCAGCCCCCTGAGCACTTCCCTGACACTTTTCCCGGTCGTGGCCTTATTCAGCCTGACCAGTTTGAGCGCTGTCAGCGTGGATGCGCCTACCCCGACCAAGGACGCAGCATCCAGCGCAATCATGGTGTACTGGTACCACTCTTCGCTGTCGAGCTCATCGTTACGGGCGGGGTTGACGATCTCATTGCGGGTCCGATAGCCGCTGGCAAAACACTGCACTGAGCTGGCAGCCGCAGCGGTATAACCGAGCGCAGCGACCACCGTACTTGCCCCTGCCGAAAACGGAATAGCCACGGAACCACTGAGCACTACGATCCAGCCGATCACTGCACCCGCGCACGATAAGCTGGTGTTGACTGCCTCACCAACCAGGCGCGATTCGCGCGGATTGTCCTGCACCTGCTGGGCGAATTGCGCAGGCGCAATGTACTTCTGCGCCTCGCGCAAAATGATCCGCTTGGGCTTGATGCTGCAAATCGGCTTGAACTCGCGCAGGGTCACTACGTTGAACTCAGCGTCAATGTACACCACGCCCGCGCCGACGATTCCGGGGTCGGCGTCAATGGCGGCGAACAGGCGTAGCAGGTTGATCTGGCTTTCGATGCGTTGGCGGGCCATGAACTGGGAGGGGCTGTAATCCATGCCGATGCCCGGTAAGGGGTTGCTCATGTGAATCGTCCTTGAGAATCGGGGGTGAGATCTTTATTGCCCGTGCCGCCGTCATCGCGGGCGAGCCCGGCTCCCACAGGATTGGGCGTTATACAGGGAAATCGGTTGTCCGGGCAGCCGTTGAAGTGCGCGCCACCTTAGCAAACAGGCCGCACACTCGCTAGAAAACAAAACGCCAGCACTAAGGCTGGCGTTTTGCGATATGGCGCGGAGATTAACGCGGCACGACCGGCTTGCGCGCAGGCTTCGGCCCCTTGCCTTTGGCCGCGTCCTTACGCTCCTTGGCAGCCTGCTGGTTGCGGGCGAATGCCGCCGCCTTGGCCTGTTCACGCTTGTCCCACGGGTTACCGCCATCGCTGGCACGCGGTGGCAGGCCGGTGTGCTGGGTCAGGATCTTGGTGGTCGTTTCCTTGGCCACTTTGTGGCTGCCAGCCGGCGTCGAGTTCTTGCGACGGGCGCTCTGATAGCTGTCGGTCGCTGGCTGATGCAACGGGATCAACTGGTTCTTGCCCGGCCCGATCAGGTCGGCGCGGCCCATGCGGGTCAGCGCTTCACGCAGCATCGGCCAGCCTTTCGGGTCGTGATAACGCAAGAACGCTTTGTGCAGGCGACGCTGCTCTTCGCTCTTGACGATAGTCACGCCGTCGCTCTTGTAAGTGACCTTGCGCAGCGGGTTCTTGCCCGAGTGGTACATCGCGGTAGCGGTGGCCATCGGCGACGGGTAGAACGCCTGCACCTGGTCGGCACGGAAACCGTTGCCCTTGAGCCACAGGGCCAGATTCATCATGTCTTCGTCGGTGGTGCCCGGGTGAGCGGCGATGAAGTACGGAATCAGGTACTGCTCTTTCCCGGCTTCCTTGGTGTACTTCTCGAACATGCGCTTGAACTTGTCATAGCTGCCGATGCCCGGTTTCATCATCTGGTTGAGCGGACCTTCCTCGGTGTGTTCCGGGGCGATCTTCAGGTAACCACCGACGTGGTGGGTCACCAGCTCCTTGACGTACTCCGGCGACTCGACCGCGAGGTCGTAGCGCAAGCCGGAGGCGATCAGGATCTTCTTCACGCCCGGCAAGGCCCGGGCGCTGCGATAGAGCTGGATCAGCGACGAGTGATCGGTGTTGAGGTTCGGGCAAATGCCTGGGAACACGCATGAAGGCTTGCGGCACGCGGATTCGATTTCCGGGGTCTTGCAGGCGATGCGGTACATGTTCGCGGTCGGGCCGCCGAGGTCGGAAATGACGCCGGTGAAACCCGGAACCTTGTCGCGGATCTCTTCGATTTCGCGAATGATCGACTCTTCGGAACGGTTCTGGATGATCCGGCCTTCGTGCTCGGTGATCGAGCAGAAGGTGCAGCCGCCGAAGCAGCCACGCATGATGTTCACCGAGAAACGAATCATCTCGTAGGCCGGGATCTTTTCCTTGCCGTACGCCGGGTGCGGAACGCGCGCGTAAGGCATGCCGAACACGTAGTCCATTTCTTCGGTGGTCATCGGAATCGGCGGCGGGTTGAACCAGACGTCTACCTCGCCGTGCTTTTGCACCAGAGCGCGGGCGTTGCCCGGATTGGTTTCCAGGTGCAGCACGCGGTTGGCGTGAGCGTAAAGCACCGCATCGCCACGGACTTTTTCAACCGACGGCAGACGAATGACGGTCTTGTCGCGAGTCATTTTCGGGCTGGCCAGGATCTGTACGACCTTAGCCTCGCCAGGGTCTTCAACCGGCCCCTTTTCCTGCTCGATGGCGCAGGCGGCGGTGTCCTGGGTGTTGACGTACGGGTTGATGATCTTGTCGATCTTGCCCGGACGGTCGATGCGCGTGGAATCGACTTCGTACCAGCCTTGCGGCGTATCACGGCGGATGAACGCGGTGCCGCGCACATCGGTGATGTCTTCGATCTTGTGGCCGTAGGACAGGCGCTGGGCGACTTCGACGATCGCACGCTCGGCGTTGCCGTAGAGCAGGATGTCGGCGCAGGCGTCGATCAGGATCGAGTTACGCACCCGATCCTGCCAGTAATCGTAGTGGGCGATGCGGCGCAGGGAGGCTTCGATGCCGCCGAGCACAATCGGCACGTGCTTATAGGCTTCCTTGCAGCGCTGGCTGTAAACCAGGCTCGCGCGGTCCGGACGTTTGCCTGCCAGGCCACCGGGGGTGTAGGCGTCGTCGGAACGGATTTTCTTGTCGGCGGTGTAGCGGTTGATCATCGAGTCCATGTTGCCGGCCGCGACACCGAAAAACAGGTTCGGCTCGCCGAGCTTCATGAAGTCGTCTTTGGACTGCCAGTTCGGCTGCGCGATGATCCCGACGCGGAAGCCCTGGGCCTCCAGCAGCCGGCCGATGATCGCCATGCCGAACGACGGATGGTCGACGTAGGCATCACCGGTGACGATGATGATGTCGCAGGAATCCCAGCCGAGCTGATCCATCTCCTCCCTGCTCATGGGCAGGAATGGCGCTGGCCCGAAACATTCGGCCCAGTACTTGGGATAGTCAAATAACGGCTTGGCTGCTTGCATGTCGATAACCGGTGTTGGCTTTCATTGAATTTCGCGGGCGCGGAATATAGCACAAATTTTGACCAATTCCGACGGCTATGGTCGGAAATCAGCGAGCGATATACGCAACCCCTGTGGCGAGGGAGCTAGCTCCCGCTCGACTGCGAAGCAGTCGCAACATATGCAAATACGGTGCACCTGAAACAGGATGACTCAGGTTTTGGGGTTGCTACGCAACCCAGCGGGAGCAAGCTCCCTCGCCACAAAGTCCCCGCGCAGGTTATTCATCGTCGTCGAAGTTGTAGCTACCCGGCGCCAGGTTTTCAAATCGGGTGTATTTGCCGATGAAGGCCAGGCGGATAAAGCCGATCGGGCCGTTCCGCTGCTTGCCGATGATGATTTCGGCAATGCCTTTGTGTTCGGTTTCCGGGTGATACACCTCGTCCCGGTAAACGAACATGATCACGTCGGCGTCCTGCTCGATCGCTCCCGATTCCCGCAAGTCGGAGTTCACCGGGCGCTTGTTCGGGCGTTGTTCCAGGGAACGGTTGAGCTGGGACAGTGCCACCACCGGGCAGTTGAATTCCTTGGCCAGGGCTTTCAGGGACCGGGAGATCTCGGAAATCTCGTTGGTCCGGTTGTCACCACTGGACCCCGGGATCTGCATCAGTTGCAGGTAGTCGATCATGATCAGACCGATCTCACCGTGCTCACGCACCAGACGACGGGTCCGGGCGCGCATTTCCGAGGGGCTGATACCCGCCGTGTCGTCGATGAACAACTTGCGATCATTGAGCAGGTTGACCGCCGACGTCAGGCGTGGCCAGTCGTCGTCTTCCAGGCGACCGGCCCGGACCTTGGTCTGGTCGATACGACCGAGGGACGACAGCATACGCATGATCAGCGATTCGCCTGGCATCTCGAGGGAGTAAACCAGGACAGCCTTCTCGCTGCGCAGCACGGCGTTTTCCACCAGGTTCATCGCAAAGGTGGTTTTACCCATGGACGGACGGCCGGCGACGATGATCAGGTCGGCCGGTTGCAGGCCACTGGTCTTCTCGTCGAGGTCGGTGTAACCGGTGGACAGGCCGGTGATCGAGTTGTCGGTGTTGAACAAGGTGTCGATGCGGTCGATGGCCTTGGTCAGCAGGTCGTTGACGCTGACCGGGCCGCCGGTTTTCGGACGAGCCTCGGCAATCTGGAAGATCTGCCGTTCGGCCTCGTCGAGAATCTCGGCGGCGGTGCGGCCTTCAGGGTTGAAAGCGCTGTCGGCGATTTCGGTACTGATGCCGATCAACTGGCGCAGGGTTGCCCGCTCGCGAACGATCTGGGCATAGGCCTTGATGTTGGCGACGGACGGCGTGTTTTTTGCCAGTTCGCCAAGGTAACCGAGACCGCCGACCTGAGACGTCTGACCTTCCTTGTCCAATTGCTCGGCCAGGGTCACGACGTCGATTGGCTGGTTCTGGTCCGCCAGCTTGGCGATGGCCCGGAAGATCAGGCGGTGGTCATGCCGATAGAAATCGCCGTCGGAGACTTGATCGAGCACGCGTTCCCAGGCGTTGTTGTCCAGCATCAACCCACCGAGCACGGCCTGTTCGGCCTCGATGGAATGCGGCGGCACCTTCAGGGCAGCGGTTTGCAGATCGTATTGCTCGGGAGCGGAGATATCGTTCATGGCCACTTGGTTTATTCAGGAGAAGCAGAGGTTGTGAAAATCAGGAACTGCAGAAAGACAAAGGGCACGACCTGTAAACAGGATCGTGCCCGATGTTACCGGCAAGCACCCGAGGGTGCCAGCCGACAAGTGCTGCTTAAGCTGCTACCACGACAACGCGTACGGTGGCTTCAACTTCGGCGTGCAGGTGCACGGCTACGTCGAATTCGCCTACGTTGCGGATAGTGCCGTTCGGCAGACGAACTTCGCTTTTTGCAACTTCAACGCCAGAGGCGGTCAGTGCATCAGCGATGTCGTGGGTGCCGATCGAACCGAACAGCTTGCCTTCGTCACCGGCGGTGGCAGTGATAGTCACTTCCAGCTCAGCCAGTTGGGCGGCGCGGCTTTCAGCCGATGCTTTACGGTCTGCTGCGGCTTTTTCCAGCTCAGCGCGACGCTCTTCGAACGCAGCCAGGTTGGCTGGGGTCGCAGCGGTAGCTTTGCCGTATGGCAGCAGGTAGTTACGACCGTAACCAGCCTTAACGTTCACTTTGTCACCCAGGTTGCCCAGGTTGGTGACTTTTTCCAGAAGGATCAGTTGCATGTGAAAATCCTCTTAACTTTTAACCTTCACCGTTCGCGCTATCGGCATCTTTCGGTGCCGAACGACCGCGAAAATCAATCAGGCTGTCGACGATGGCCAGAACCACCAGCAACGGATAGATCAGCTGCATGAACAGCAACAGCGTGACGTACAACCCCACCAGCCAGAACTTGGCCAGTCGCTTTTGCGCCACCAGCCCGTGAATCAGGGCCAGCCCGGCGAACACCAGCGGTACGCTGCACAACGGCGTCAACATGGCCATCTGCGGGCCAAGATTTGGCCCCAGAAGCATTAACGCCAGCAGCAACATCGCCGGTCCCAGCGGGATTCGGATGGCGCGAAACTCGCGACCAAAACCACCCGGGTTGTACAACAACGCCTGCCAGTAGCGCCCGACAATCAGGCTCAGCACACTGACGATTTGCAACAACGCCGCAATCAGGCCAGTCAGGACCGGTGCAATCAGGGACGCAAAGCGCGCTTGCTCGTCTACCGACAATTGCTGGTAGACCTCACCGAGTAGCGACGGCATGACTTTTATCAAAGCCTGCGCCAGCATCTCGATCTGGGGCGCAAAAGCCGCCCCCAGCACCACTGAAAACACCAATCCCATCGCTATGCTGACCAGCAGCACGCGGTTCCAGGACTCGCTTGCGCGCAAAACCAACGCAAGGCTCGAAGACCCCAGCAGCACCAGAAGTGCCCGTGGGTCGTCGAAGAAAAGCCACCAGATCAACGCCGGCAGCAGTCCCAGAGCAAGTACGCCAACGGCGTCCTTCAATCCGCGCCGCAGGAGCACAAGGCATCCAGCGGCAGCACCCAACCAATACAACAACGGCAATGTTGCGCATCCGGCCACTACCAGAGTGGCCTGCATACGGCCGCGCATGATGAACTCAGCTAAGGCGCGCATGCATTCAATCCTTTGCTACGTGTCGACTGCCCGGTCTCAGCGGCCGTGGCTGTCGGTGTAGGCCAGCAGGGCCAGGAAGCGGGCGCGCTTGATAGCGGTGGCCAGCTGACGCTGATAACGTGCTTTGGTACCGGTGATGCGGCTTGGAACGATTTTGCCGGTCTCGGATACGTAAGCTTTCAGAGTGTTGAGATCTTTGTAATCGATCTCTTTCACGTCTTCAGCGGTGAAGCGGCAGAATTTACGACGACGGAAGAAACGTGCCATGTAATAGGCTCCTCAAAAGGTCCGTGGATTACTCGTCAGCGTTATCGCTGTTGTCGCTGTCATCACTGTCAACGCCTTCAGCGTCGGAGTGCTCAGGACGGTCGCGACGCTCACGGCGCTCACTGCGGTTTTCTTCAGCCTTGAGCATCTCGGATTGGCCGGTAACGGCTTCTTCGCGACGGATGACCAGGTTACGGATCACTGCATCGTTGTAGCGGAAGTTGTCTTCCAGCTCGGCCAGGGCCTTGCCAGTGCACTCAACGTTCAGCATCACGTAGTGAGCCTTGTGAACATTGTTGATTGCGTAGGCCAGTTGACGACGGCCCCAATCTTCCAGACGGTGGATTTTGCCGCCGTCTTCTTCGATCAGCTTGGTGTAACGCTCAACCATGCCGCCGACTTGCTCGCTTTGATCCGGGTGGACCAAAAAGATGATTTCGTAATGACGCATGAATGCTCCTTACGGGTTGTAGCCTGCCGCTCAAAAGCGGTCAGACAAGGAGTGAATGACACTTATGGACTTGCTTGCGATAGACACATGCGTGCCTGCCGTCACAGCAAGGGGCGCAATTATAGAGAAGGGTCGAGGGAGGTGCAAGGCAATTGGTGATTATTTGAACAATCACTTCGACTGGAAAGCCGAACACTTGCAGGAGCCGCCTGCGGCGACTCCTGCAGAGGAGTCTCAGGACTTTTTGGCGGTCCCGGCGGCTTTGACGCCACGCTGGCGCAGCGCTTCGAACAGGCAGACGCCGGTGGCGACGGACACGTTGAGGCTGCTGACGCTGCCAGCCATCGGCAGGCGTACCAAATAGTCGCAAAGGTCGCGAGTCAGGCGGCGCATGCCGCTACCTTCGGCACCCATGATCAGGATGGTCGGGCCCGTCAGGTCCTGCTGATACAGATCCTGCTCAGCCTCGCCCGCCGTACCGACGACCCACAAGCCGCGCTGCTTGAGTTTTTCCAGGGTGCGCGCCAGGTTGGTCACGGCGACCAACGGAATCACTTCCGCCGCGCCACAAGCAACTTTTCGAACCGTCGGGGTCAGCGTGGCTGATTTGTCCTTCGGCACGATCACCGCCAGCGCGCCGGCCGCATCGGCCGAACGCAGGCAAGCGCCGAGGTTGTGCGGATCGGTCACGCCGTCGAGCACCAGCAGCAAAGGCGCGCCTTCGGTGCGATCGAGCAGCTCGTCGAGCATCGCCTCGCCCCAGACCTGGCTCGGGCTGACGTCCGCCACCACGCCCTGGTGCACGCCTTCAACCCAGGCGTCCAGCTCGCGACGCTCTGCCTGACCGACGGCCACGCGATTTTCGGCAGCGAGTTCGATCAGCGTCTGAACGCGCGGATCGCTGCGGCCTTCAGCCAGCCAGATCTGCTTGACGCGTTTTGGGTGGTGACGCAGCAACGCTTCTACTGCGTGCACGCCGTAGATCTTTTCCAACTGACTCATGACTTGGCCTTAGGTTTACGCGCCCCGCCGCTTCTGGCGGCTGGAGCGGAACCCGCTTTTGGCGGGCCTTTACGGTGTTTGCTCGGTTTGGCTGGCTTGCCGCCGGAGGCCTTGTCAGGCGCCGACCGYCCGGTCTTTCCCCCAGACGCCGCTTTACCGCCGCTTTTCGCTTCAGACAGCAATGCCTGTTTCATTTCACGACTTTTGCGCAACTCGGCATTTTTTGCCGCCGCATCGCTCGGACGATAGGCCTCGACGGCCTTTTCCTTGGCCGGACGACGCCCGGCCTTGGCCAGTACTGGCTCGGCAGCTGTTTTGATAGCAGGCGCTGCGGTTTCAGTGCCGCGCTTTTTGCGACCGATCGGTGCGCTGATGGTTTTTTCGGCCATCTCGAAGTCGATCTTGCGCTCGTCGAGGTCGACGCGCATGACGCGCACTTCAACGGTGTCGCCCAAGCGGAAGCTACGACCGGTACGCTCACCGGCGAGGCGATGGTGCACAGGATCGAAGTGGTAGTAGTCACCCGGCAGCGCGGTGACGTGCACCAGGCCTTCGACGTAAATATCGGTCAGTTCGACGAACAGGCCGAAACCGGTCACGGCGGTGATCACCCCCGGGAACGATTCGCCCACGCGGTCTTTCATGAACTCGCACTTGAGCCAGTTCACTACGTCGCGGGTGGCTTCGTCGGCACGGCGCTCGCTCATCGAGCACTGTTCGCCGAGCTGCTCCAGGGTCGCTTCGTCGTACGGATAGATCCGCGCCTTCGGAATGGTCATCGCGCCGGCACGGCGAACGTGCGGGGTGTCCATTTTCGAATGGATGACGCTGCGAATCGCCCGGTGCGTGAGCAAGTCCGGGTAGCGGCGGATCGGCGAAGTGAAGTGGGTATAGGCCTCGTAATTCAGGCCGAAGTGGCCCTGGTTATCGGCGCTGTACACCGCTTGGCTCAACGAGCGCAGCATGACGGTCTGGATCAGGTGGAAATCCGGACGATCCTTGATGCCCGCGAGCAAAGCCTGGTAATCCTTCGGCGACGGACCGTCCTTGCCTTTGTGCAGGGACAGGCCGAGCTCGCCGAGGAAGGCGCGCAGTTTTTCCAGACGCTCCGGCGGCGGGCCGTCGTGGACGCGATACAACGCAGGGATTTCGTGCTTCTTCAGGAATTCGGCGGTGGCCACGTTGGCCGCCAGCATGCATTCCTCAATCAGCTTGTGAGCATCGTTGCGAACGGTCGGACGGATTTCGGCAATCTTGCGCTCGGAACCGAAGATGATCCGGGTTTCCTGGGTTTCGAAATCGATCGCGCCGCGCACGTGACGAGCCGCCAGCAGAACCTTGTACAGCGCATACAGCTGCTTGAGGTGCGGCAGAACGTCGGTGTATTCACCACGAAGCTGACGCGCTTCGGTGGCTTTCGGCGTTTCCAGCATGGCGCTGACCTTGTTGTAGGTCAGGCGGGCATGGGAGTGAATCACCGCTTCGTAGAAGCAGTAGTCGGTCATTTCGCCGGATTTGGAGATGGTCATCTCGCAAACCATGGCCAGGCGATCGACGTGCGGGTTCAGCGAGCACAGGCCGTTGGACAACTGCTCAGGCAGCATCGGCACCACGCGCTCGGGGAAGTACACCGAGTTGCCGCGAACCTGGGATTCGTTATCCAGCGCCGAACCGATTTTCACGTAACTGGAAACGTCGGCAATCGCCACGTACAACTTCCAGCCACCGGAGAACAGGCGCAGCTTGCCCGGTTTGGCTTCGCAGTAGACCGCGTCATCGAAGTCGCGCGCATCCTCACCGTCGATGGTCACGAACGGCAGATGACGCAGGTCGATGCGCTTCTCTTTGTCTTTCTCTTCGACTTCGGGCTTGAGCTTGGCGGCTTCTTTCAAGACCGCTTCAGGCCAGACGTGCGGAATATCGTAGGTGCGCAGGGCAACATCGATTTCCATGCCCGGTGCCATGTAGTTGCCCACCACCTCGACCACGTCGCCTTGCGGCTGGAAGCGTGGCGTCGGCCAGTGAGTGATCTTCACTTCAACGAACTGACCGATCTGCGCGTTGGCATTGCGACCTGGCGTCACCAGCACTTCTTGCTGGATCTTCGGATTGTCTGCGACGACGAAACCGATACCGCCCTCCTCGAAGTAACGACCGACGATGCTCTCGTGGGCACGGGACACCACTTCGACAATCATGCCTTCGCGGCGACCGCGACGGTCGAGGCCAGAAACACGTGCCAGGGCACGGTCGCCATCGAACACCAGGCGCATTTGCGCCGGGCTCATGAACAGGTCGTCACTGCCGTCGTCCGGGACCAGGAAGCCGAAACCGTCACGGTGACCGCTGATGCGGCCCAGGATCAGGTCGAGCTTGTCCACCGGCGCATAAGTGCCGCGACGGGTGTAGATGAGTTGAGCGTCGCGCTCCATGGCGCGCAGGCGGCGGCGCAGGGCTTCGATCTGGTCTTCTGTGGTCAGACCAAACTCTTCGACCAGCTGCTCGCGGTTAGCAGGCGAACCTCGATCAGCAAGGTGCTGAAGGATCAGTTCGCGGCTAGGAATAGGGTTTTCATATTTTTCCGCTTCACGAGCGGCCTCGGGATCGAGGGACTGCCAATCGGCCATTAGAGAGTTTTCACCTTGTCTATATGCGGGTTAGTTTGGCATAGGCGTAATGAAACGGGAAATTTCAGGCTATGACAGCCCATCTAAAGCCCTTTATCGACACCGCGAAGCTGATTTGAATGCCGCCGGTAAAATTTTCCAGTTTTTTTTGATGACGGGGGTTTACAGTTAAAAAGACGCTCCGTATAGTGCGCGCCATCGACGACGCACTAGCGCTGCCGATACTGCCCAGATGGTGAAATTGGTAGACACGCCAGCTTCAGGTGCTGGTGACCGCAAGGTCGTGGAAGTTCGAGTCTTCTTCTGGGCACCAATTTCGAGCTTGAGATTAGATCAATTTCAAGGCTCACACAAAAACCCGCGAAAGCGGGTTTTTGCATTTCAGGCTTCTGAATTATTAAAATTAAATCAGGGGTTTACAGATCAAAATGCTCTCCGTATAGTGCGCCACATCAACAGCGGCAACGCTGAAGATCATGCCCAGATGGTGAAATTGGTAGACACGCCAGCTTCAGGTGCTGGTGACCGCAAGGTCGTGGAAGTTCGAGTCTTCTTCTGGGCACCAATTCAAATTCAAGGTCACGATCTTGAATTTCACAAAAACCCGCGAAAGCGGGTTTTTGCGTTTCTGGCCTTTGAAGCCATAGCCGCCCCTTGTGGCGAGGGAGCTTGCTCCCGCTGGGCTGCGAAGCGGCCCCCTCATTCTTTCAGTCAATCCTTATTGCCCGGTTTTGCGACTGCTCCGCAGCCGAACGGGAGCAAGCTCCCTCGCCACAAAGATCTGCACCAGCCCCTCTAGCAAAACCCTCACCCGCCCTGCAAGGCGCACTTGAGAAGCAATATCGTTTATCATTGTTTCAAGTTTTTGCAATGCGACAGTGAGGAACCCTGCGAATGATGCTTCGAAATACCCTGCGCCGCGGCCTGACCATCACCCTCCTCGGCCTGACACTCGCCACGCCCCTCACCCAAGCCGCCGATCCGGTTTCCCTGACACTCTATAACGGTCAACACAAGGAAGTCGGCGACGCCGTCGCCAAAGCCTTCGAAGCCAAGACCGGGATTCACGTCAATGTGCGCAAGGGCAGCAGCAACCAACTCGCCAGCCAGATCGTCGAAGAAGGCGATCGCTCCCCCGCCGATGTGATCTACACCGAAGAATCGCCACCGCTGAACAAGCTCGGCGAACAAGGCCTGCTGGCGAAAGCCGATGCCGCCACACTTGAAGTCCTGCCCAAGGACTACGTTGCCGGCAATGGCACCTGGATCGGCATCACCGCGCGGGTCCGGGTCGTCGCCTTCAACCCTAAACTGATCGACGAAAAAGACCTGCCCAAGTCGGTCATGGAATTCTCCGATCCAAAATGGCAAGGCAAGGTCGGCTTCGTGCCCAGCAGCGGCGCCTTCCAGGAACAGGCGGTGGCGATTATCAAGGTCCACGGGATGGACGCCGCCGAAGAATGGCTGACCGGCCTGCGTGCGTTCGGCAAAACCTACAGCAACAACATGGTTGCACTGAAAGCCGTGGAAAATGGCGAAGTCGCCACCGTGCTGGTGAACAACTACTACTGGTTCGCCTTACAGCGTGAAAAAGGCCAACTCGATTCGAAACTGCATTACTTCACCGGTGGCGACGTCGGCGGACTGATCACCGTTTCCAGCGCTGGCGTACTGAAATCCAGCAAACATCCAAAAGAAGCCCAGCAATTGCTCGCCTACATGGCCAGCGAAGAAGGTCAGCGTGTGATCACCCAGACCACCGCTGAATACCCGCTGCACAAGGGCATGGAATCGGATCGCGGTCTCAAGCCGTTCAGCGAACTGCAAGCGCCGAACGTCACGCCAGCCGATCTCGGCAACGCCGAAGAAGCCCTGGACCTGGAACGTGACGTTGGCTTGAACTGATGAGCACCTCGTTATCCGCCCCCGCTTCGCATGGGGGTTACATGCCAAGGCGCAAGCGGCCGTCGATATGGCTGCTGCTACCGGTTCTGCTGCTGGTGGTACTCAGCCTGTTGCCGCTGGCCTATGTCGGCCTCAAAACCTGGCAAGCCGGCTGGGCCGAGGCACTGCATCTGCTGTGGCGGCCCTACGTGTTTGGCCTGCTGCGCAATACCCTGGCGCTGATGCTGGGCGTCACATTGGCCTGCGGAGTGATTGGCCTGTCACTCGCCTGGCTGCTGGAGCGCAGCAATCTGCCGGGACGGCGGTTATGGGGCGTGATCCTGTGCCTGCCGTTCGCAGTGCCGGCGTTTGTCAGCAGTTTCACCTGGGTGTCCCTGAGCGCTCACTTCGAAGGGCTGGGCGGGGCGATTCTGGTGATGACGCTGTCCAAGTACCCGCTGATCTTTCTGCCGGTCGCGGCAACGCTGCGCAATCTCGACCCCTCTCTTGAAGAGTCTGCCCGCACCCTGGGGCAGAATCGTTGGGGTGTATTCTTCAAAATCACCCTGCCCCTGCTCTGGCCGTCACTGCTGGCCGGTTCACTGTTGATTGCGCTGCACATGCTGGTGGAGTTCGGCGCGCTGTCGATCATCGGCCTGCAAACCTTTACCACGGCGATCTATCAGCAGTTCGAACTGGAATTCAGCAACGCCAATGCAGCGATGCTTTCTGCGGTGTTGCTGGCGCTGTGCCTGGTGCTGCTATGGCTTGAGTTACGCGTGCGCGGCAAAGGCCGTCACGTACGCACCGGTCAGGGCGCTGCGCGGCATGCGGAGCAGGTTCGCCTCGGGCCGTGGACGGCTGTGGGACAACTTTACTGCTTGCTGCTGGCGATCATCGGCAGCGGCATTCCACTGGGAATGCTGGCGTACTGGCTGATGGTGGGTTCGTCGGCAGCGTTCCCGGTGGCCGCGATCAGCGAGGCATTGCTCTCGTCGCTGGCGCTGTCGCTCGGTGGCGCTGCGCTGTGCCTGGTGCTGGCGGTGCCGGTGGGGTTGCTGGTGGTGCGCCATAAAGGCCGACTGGCAATCTGGGCCGAGCGCTTGCCGTATCTGCTGCATGCACTGCCGGGATTGGTGATTGCGCTGACCCTGGTGTATTTCGCCCTGCATTATGTGCCAGTGCTGTACCAGACCTCGACGCTGTTGCTGATAGCCTATGCGCTGTTGTTTCTGCCACTGGCGCAAGCACCGATTCGCACCGCACTGAACAAGGCCGCACCGCAACTGGAAGAGGCCGCACGCACGCTGGGGGCGTCGTCTTTCAGCGCGTTTTGTCGGGTGACCCTGCCCATCATCTTTCCCGCCCTGGGTGCTGCGTTTGCGCTGGTGTTTCTGGATGCGATGAAGGAACTGACGGCGACGCTGCTGCTGAGCCCGACCGGGCTCAATACGCTGGCGACGGAAGTCTGGGCGCATACCGCGAATGTGGAGTTCGCGGCGGCGGCGCCTTATGCGGCGTTGTTG